>WSNH01000073.1 GCA_013316135.1 Clostridia bacterium | reverse complement strand
AATGTCAAAATTCTTTGAAAAATACGCGGCGGATGACAGAGCTTTTACTTCTTCCACACCGTTTGGCGCCTGCATGATCTTGTCCGCAAGCACACCAAAAGCCTCGCCAATCTTGGTCACATAGGCCGGCATCGCATAGATGACGCGATAGAGTGCGAACAAAATAGGCATTTGGATCAGCAGCTGAACACAGCTTCCCGAAGGGGACACTCCGTATTTTGCATACACCGCCTTCGTCTCCATGTTCATTGCCATCATAGAATCATTATCCTGTTTTCCCTTATACTTTGCCTGTATCGCCTGAATCTCAGGATTCATCCTCGCTGAGAGCTTCGAAAAACGCTGCTGCTTGATGGTAAGCGGCATCAATAACAAATAGATTACAATTGTAAATAAAATAATAGATTTATTTTTATTATAAAGGTGGTTAAATGAACAAGAAAAGAATTTTTATCTTGACAGCGTTGATCTTGGCAGTATGCCTCGTCTTCTCAATGTTCGCAATTGCCTGCGACCCAAAAGACGAAAACAATGACCCTGACAACACTACATCAAATCTGCTCTTTACCAACGGTACCTTTGCCGGCGGTACGGGTAGTTCAGCATTGACAGCCCCAAGCAATTGGACAGGCGCGCCCGGCTCTACTTCTTCAAGCAGCAGTTCGACGTATACCCCGTCGGGCGAAGACGACTTGACAAAAGGCGTAGTCGGCACCTCCAGCACAAATTGGAGAAACTTGCAAAAAAATTATAAGCACATCACTTCAAGTTCTCCCGGCAGAGGCTCGTCAAGCGAAAGCAATAAAGAACTTGACGACGACAAAGTCTTGATGATCAACAACAGAAAGGCTACGTCATATAAATATACGTCAGACTCTCACACTCTTGACGCAAAGAGTTACTATAAGTTGAGCGTAGACGTCAAGACAATACTCGACGCAGACAATACCGACGATCTTGCCGGCGCATATATCTATGTCAACGGCGCGGCTTACGCAAAATGGGAAGCAATCGACACCCACAACGAGTGGAAGACCTACACCGCCTATATCGAAACTTCGGAGATTTCTTCCGGATCTATCACCGTAGTGCTTTCTTTGGGTATCGGCAACGGACAGACCGGTCACTTGACAAAAGGTTTTGCTTTCTTTGACAACGTAGTGCTTGAGAAGATATCAGAAGTCGACGATGACGACGAAGACGCGGTCGAGTTCACCAAAGCTGATTACGACAAAATCACCGTAACCGACACGGTAGCAAAATACACGATGAAAGTGGCAGACAGCGAATTTGATTATGCTTCTTCCACGACAAGCACTCCTTATACCCCATCCAAGTATACGCAAGTTGCAGGTTTCGGCTCCGGCGACAGCGCAAGCACATCTTCGTCATATGTGGCAAAAGGTATAATCGACACGGATAGATTTTCAAACGAAGGCGTAAGATCTTCGCTCAAGACTCTCTCAGACGTTTTGGAAAAGTCAGGTCAGTCTCTCGACTCTTTGACTGCTCCCGATCAATCCGTAGGCACGAGAATGCTCTATATGCAAAACAAGTTGGCTACGGCGTTCGGCTACAGAGCAGACACGGAAATGAACTTTGACCTCAACAAGTTCTATAAAGTCAGCGTATACGCAAGAACATATCTTGAGAAAGGAAAGGCTTATATCAAACTCACAGACGGTACCAACACCGACAGCAACGATTTTACTATCGAAGTTGACAACAACGGTCAATGGCAACAATACTCTTTCTACGTCGCTGCAAATCAATTCCGCTCCTCCACGCTCAAACTCGAACTTTGGCTTGGATACGGCGGCTCCAACGACACCGATACGCACGCAGTAGGCGTTGCGCTCTTTGACCTTACGACAATTGAAGAGATCTCAAAGTCGGATTATGACGGCGCTACGGATTCCGCAACCGTTAAGACAATTGACCTATTGACTTCTTATCAAAATATGAGCCCGGTCAATCTCGGTGACTTTGCAGTTCAAAATCCCGACGACCTCAACGCTGTACTCGCAAAGAGATCGACTTTTAAACAAATCAACACCGACAATTTTACTGCCGACGATTACTTCAAAGAAAATCCCGGCAAACCAGTCGACATAGAAAACACGATGGTGCTCAACTCCAACGTGCTTGCTATCAACAACTTTGCTCCTACGGCGACTACGTTGTCCACCTTGACCGCTGCCGCTAAGGACGAAGTAATAGACACAAGCAAACTTATAAATATTGCTCCCAACAAGACGTACGCAATATCAATGTATGTAAAGACCAAGGATATAGATACCAGCAAAGGTATCACAATATCCCTGCTCCGCTACAACGAAGAGTACAAGAAGGGACAGAAATTTGAAGACGCATTCACGAGCGTATCAAGTTTTAGCAATCTCAACACAGAAAATCTTGAGGACGTAAAGGGCTTCAACGATTACACCCTTGTCACGTTCTATGTGCTTGGCGAACAAATCAAAGACGTCAGACTTGCCATATCCATTTCCATTGGTTCAACAGGATCTGGCGACGCAATTGATTACGCTTCTCTCGCTATGGGATACGGCTACGTATCTTCAATGTATGTAGAGAGCATTCCTTACAGCCAATACTCATCGGCTACCGGTTCGACGACAGTAAACACCGTCGCTTTGGCAAACACGACTACGACGGGCGAAATTTCCTCCAACGGATATTTCAAGAATATTGATATCAGCGCAACCAACAACTTGTTCGGCAACGATATTCTTGACAAAAACGGTATGATGAAGGGCGCGCTCGCTCTCCCTAACAACTGGTCGATAAATTCTTCGTCCAGCCTAAGCCTTGAGGCGCCGTTTGACAATATGGCAGGTATTCTCAACCTCAACAACTCATCTCAACTTGAAGCATTGGGTATCAGCGCCGAAGGTTTTTACAGCGGTCTCAACAGTTCGTTTAGTATCGAAAACCTCCCGACCGTCCTTGCTATCAAGAAAAACGACACGTTGCAAAAGTTGGGCTTTACTTCCAACAGTATCTCGCTCTCTTCTAATTCCTACTATGCGTTTATGGTATACGCAAAGGCAGCGGTAGGCAGTGAGTTCAGCATAATCCTCAAGACGGCAACGAGCAACAGCGAAGACTATAAGTTTGCTACTATAACAGGCGACGGCGAATGGCATCAATACACGCTCTTTATCGCAACCGGTATCTCGAGCGCGTCGGTTACGCTTTCGCTCAATGCGGGCAGTGACAACTCTTCAAACGCAAGCAGCACGGTATTCTTCACCGGAGCGACATATACTTCTGTAGACGAGAAAGCATTCGAGTCGGCCGAAGAGCAAGACAAGCAAACCTGGCTCACCGAATCTTGGCTCGTAGATTCTTTCGACGACGTCAACAGCGCGGACAGCATATCTACTGCAAAGAACTTCACCGGCGAGTTGATTGATTCTGACGCAAAATCCGACAGCGACGTTTTGGTAAGCGGCGTAATCGACAAAAACAAGACGGACTACTCCGACCTCGATCTTGACGTAGACGGCGACGACGAAAAAATCGTCAACGCTATCTTCAACAACGACAAGACAAACGTCGGAGACAGAGCGCTCGTTATTTACAACAAAGACGCAACGGCTTACGGCTATACTTCCAATACGGCAACTATCACGCCCGGCAAGTATTATAAAATCAGCGTGTGGGTTTTGACATATAAGTTGGCTTTGAACAGCGACGCTGACGACGATATAAATAGCAACTTTATTCCTACTGCTACGATAACGCTTAAAGCCAACAACAAGACGTATGAATTCGGCAGAAAATTGACAAGTTCTTCTTCAAACGAAGACAAGAAGAGAATAGTCAACACTTCGACATACGACGAAGACGGCAATGAGACAATCGGACAATGGACGGAATACTCATTCTATATCTTTGCGGAAGACGACATTGAAGACACGACCGCTACTCTTACCGTAAGCCTTGGCTTTAAGGGCAAGAATTATTACTTGACTGGTTATGTATTCGTAGACAACTTCTCCGTAGAAGAAATTGACGAAGAGAACTTCATTGCTCGCAAAGACGTATATAAAGAAGCCGAAAACGGCAAATACTTCTTGCAAGACGGCGACTATGTCGAAATCACAGAGACTACTCCTGCTCCGGAAGGCGCTACTCTTTACAACAAGTTGACGGACAGCGAAGTCGCAAAGGATGACAATGACAACAACAGTATTCTTGCAGACGAAAGCAAAGTAGCCAACAACTTCCGTATCGTATTTACTTCTGACGACTCAAAGGCCGAACCTGTTGACGATGATGAAGAAAAGCCTGCAAAAGAGAGAAACCCGCTTATGTGGCTCTATATCTCACTCGGCGCAGTAAGCGGTATTATAGTTGTGATTGTTATAATAGTAGTCATTAAAAAACTTATACCGAAGAAAAAGAAAAAACTTATCAAAAACAGCAAAAACAAAAAGACCTCTTCTGCTAATAAGAGCAAGAGAGACCAATTCGGTAAGTAAATAAAAGCGGACGGCAAAAGTCGTCCGCTTTTTTCGTATGTTCGGCAAATGCGGAAGATAGACAAAATTAAAATGCCTCTTTCCCGCCAATAAAACTTTGGCGCGGCGCTAAACGCGCTCGCCTTGCGGTATGAAGACGCGCTGCCCAATAAACACCCTCTCTACTCCGTTGAGTTCTGATATTTTATGCGCGCTTGAGTCAAACTTCCTTGCTATACTTTCCAATGTGTCAAACGGCTGAACTGTGTAATACTCCCCTTGAGTTTCTTCAATGATAAGACGCATACCCGCAAATATATCCGTATGCAAATTATTAAGTCTTTTGATTGCCGCAACCGTAGTATGATATTTTTCAGCCAGATTGTCAAGAGATGTTTCGTCGTCAATTCTTACTATTACTCTTTTCATTTTGTTATATGCTCCGTTATTTATATTTCTGTAAAGATGAGATGCTCCATTACGCTACGCTTCAGTAGAAATGACGCACGACTCGTCACCTCGAGCAAAGCAATGAGGTTTTTTTTAAGATAATCATCTAACATTCCTACAACTATTCTATTTTGCAAATACCGTCAATATTATATTGTATGAGAAAAATATTCAAAGCGTTTGCAACGGTGACAGTAATAGCGGCAATTACGAGAGGGCTGTCATTTGTATTCAAAATATATCTATCAAGAAAGTTGGGAGCGGAGATTTTAGGACTGTATCAAATATGCGCTTCCGTATTTATGTTATTTGCGTGTATCTGCACGTCCGGACTGCCTGTCACTTTGTCAAGAATTACCGCCGAATGCGACACCGTCGGCGACAACAAACGCCAATTCGGCGCGCTGACGAGTTGCCTTTTTGCCGGTATTCTAATCACGCTAGTTATGATATCGGCAATACTTATTTTTCCACAGATACTTGATCTGATATTTAAAGACGCAAGATGCCGAAAGATATTCTTAATAATGCTTCCGATGTTGTTGACAGCGTGCCTATATGCGATACTGAGAGGTTGGTTTTGGGGTAAAAAGTACTTTGGAATTTACTCCGTGAGCGAACTTGCAGACGAAATACTCAAGATAATTTTTGCAATAATCTTTCTTGAGGGCGGAATACTTGCCATACAAAAGGAATATGCTTACGCCTTGGCAATGCTTGCGGGAGACGTGATAGTCGTTGCTATAATAATCATTATGTATGTTGCCAAAAAGGGAAAACTTGCCAAGCCCACTCTTGGCAAAGAGATTGCCAAAAGTGCAACTCCGCTGACGGTGACGAGAATTGTCGGCTCGCTTATGTCTACCTTTATGTCCTTGATACTGCCGTCTCTTCTCGTGTCCAAACTGGGTATGAGCCAAAGTATGGCGACTGCCGACTTCGGACGCGCAAGCGGAATGGTAATGCCGCTCATATTTACGCCCACTTCTATAATTGGGTCGTTGAGCGTAGTGCTAATACCTGAAATTGCGTCAGTAAAGGCAGGCAAAGGAGTCAAATCATTATCAGGCAGTCTTGGCAACGCAATACTGTTTGGCTGTCTCGTATCCTGCGTTTTCTTCACATTATTCTCCGGCGCGGGCGAAGAACTCGGTATTCTCCTATACGACGATCATCTGAGCGGAGAGTATCTGGCTTTTGCGGCAATAATTATGATACCAATGTGTCTCAATAATCTTGTGATATCAATGCTCAACTCTATGGGCAAAGAATTCAATACCTTTATATCGCACGTAATCGGTTGTGTGATATTGATGATAATACTTCTAACAACGCCGTCGCTGCTTGGAGTCAAAGCCTACTTCGTCTCTTTGGGCGCTATGCACACCACTGCGCTTGCTATCAATATGATTGTCCTCAATAAGAACGTCAAAATTTCATCAAGGGTCGCATTGAAAAGCGGAATATGCATTATCTTTTCGCTTGGCGTGGCAATCGTATGCAAACTAGCCTCAAGCGCGCTGTCAAGCAGTCCGCAAATCGTCGTAATAATTACGGTATGTATTATTTCTGCAATAGCATTTGCGCCGTTTGCCCTACTGTCTAAAATGGTCAAAGTCAATTTTAAAAGATTTGCCCTAAAAAATAAGACGACTTTTCTTTAGAATTTAACACGATTTGCGGTTTAATTGAACTAAAGCGCTTAAGTTTGACGGCAACGTAAAAATAGTATATTATATAAATATGATAAATATAATTGCGGCTGTTGCGCAAAACGGCGTTATAGGAGTCAGAGGCAAACTGCCCTGGAATTTAAAAATCGATATGGCAAGATTTAAGCAATTGACAAAGTGCAATGTCGTAATCTTTGGCATAAATACTTTCAATGAATTTAAAAAGCCGCTTGTTGACAGAGAAAATATAGTTTTGTCTTCTCGTACTAGAAATATTGACGGCATAAAAGTCTTTGACAGCCTTGACAAAGCAGTAGAATACGCCAAAACAACAGACAAAGAGATATTTATCTGCGGCGGTGAAAGCGTATATAAAGAGGCATTAGCATTTGCCGACAGACTATATATCACTCACATTCACGCGTCGTATGACGGTGATAGATACTTCCCCGACATACCCGACAAATTTAAATGCGTATCAAGCCAAGATATTTGGGACACGGAGACGCCTACAACTTATTGCGTATATGAGCGTATATAATAGATTCTTGAAATGGCAGAAGAATTTGGAGCGTCAATGACATCAGTTTTGTCACATTAAAACATTATAATGTCACCT
>WSNH01000072.1 GCA_013316135.1 Clostridia bacterium | reverse complement strand
TTAAATAACATACTATTGTCTGTCTAAGTATGCCTGCAATATTATCGTCGCGGCAATCTTATCAATTACTTTTTTTCGCTTATCCCTTCTCATACCGCCCTCGATAAGCATCTCTTCTGCAACTACGGAAGTAAGCCTCTCGTCCTCATAGTCAATCTTGGCATCTATTAGCGGTAATAATTGCTCGGCAAAAGCCTTTGTCTTTTCTACTCTCTCTCCTTCCGTGCCGTCCATATTGAGAGGTAAGCCAAAGACTACGACGTCGATTTTATACTGTTTGGTCAAATCCGCAATATACTGCAAGTCTCGTTTCAACTCTACTCTTTTGTAAGTCTCCAAGCCTGTGGCTATGATACCGCTCTCACTTACAGCAATACCTGTGCGAGCGTCTCCTAAATCTATCGCTAAATATTTCATATGCAAATTATTGCATACGGCAAATCAATTTGTCAAACAAATAGCGAGTAAGTCAATTGACGTATTTACATTTTATATCACTCTATTCTATCCCACAACTCTTCTACGTTGCCTTTGCTAAAACCTCTGACTATGAGATAATACACACTGCTGACAACAAGCGTAGTGGCAATATATATTGCGCCGACCACGTAAGAATTGAGACTTGTAAGAACAATACCGTATACCATTGTAGACGCCATTACGAGAAGTCCCGGGATAAATGCCAAGAACATAGGTATTACGCTTGAGAAATTATTCTTGATGATCTCCTCAATGTTTTTCCAATGCACTCTAGGTTTTTTAAGATCGCGATATACGCAAAATCTGTTGACCGACCAAGCGTAAACTATATTGGATATGAAGAAACCTAATACTTGCAACACATTTACACCGCCAATGAAAGAAAATGCCACTGTCGACAAGAATACTGTTATTGCCGAGAATACAAAACCGACAAAAATCTTCGACCATACGATTTGATTTGCGCTTATCGGCATCGTCTTTGCCATCAACGCTCCCTCGCCGTCTCTTGACACGGCAAGTATGCTTATTGTATTAGAACTCGTCATAAGTTTGATTATCAACTCCGCCATGGCAAGTCCTACAAAAGAATTTGTCGTATTGGCTTGCATTTTACCCAAGAAAAATATCAGCACCGGTGGCAAAATCATCATCATTCCGCTTTGTATAAGCAGATTGCTCGACTTAAGTACGCTTGAAAATTCCTTTTTAATAAGCGCTTTTTTGAGAGACGCCTGTTTGACTTCACCTTGTTTTTTAGAAGCCGCAGTCGCGCCGTTATTCTCATATACGCCTTGCGAAATTCGCTTAAACTGCCACATTGCAATTAATGTGCCAAGCGCAGCCAATATGACGACGATACCTATAAACGCCATTGCGTAACCAAACGCTTTTACTCCGCCGACAGTCATCGACATTGCAAGCAAATATGTGTGATAAAAATATTTACCTATAGACGCAACCGACGGCAATAATGCGGCGTACATTTCTGCCATTGAGACGCTTTCACCGGCGTTACCTGCCGCTCCGCTTGTAATCTCCGAGCCGTCTACGCCGGGAGAATTTAGGACGATGGGGAGATATATTGCGACATAGATAGCAACAACGAATATTACGGTAAATACCGCTCCCAATATAGGACGGTTTTTAAAGAATTGCATAATCTTCATTATCGGGAAAGAAAGCAAAGCAATGACAAGTATTGCCATAATAGGCAACAGCAGCGTCGCCGGCAACATCATCAGTAATATCCCAACGCTGAAGTCGCCCAAAGTAGCCATTGCAATTATAGACACAATGCAGACAGGAATTACCGTCAATAGTGAAAAAATCATTTCATACAGCAAAATTGTAATAAATTTTGCCCAGAATATACTCACTGATTTGAGAGGCAGCGTAAACAAAAATTCGTTGTCTTTACTAAAATACATTATGTTGATATACTTAAAAAGTCCAAAGAAGAAGGTCAGCAACTGGCTCATAAAAAAGCCTATTGACAATACCTCGGCAAGGCATCCTAGTTCTGCAGACGCTTTGACGAGACCGAATATATTTACCAACATTATTATATATGGAATACCCAAACATACCGCCAACGCGATATATGTGCCTATATATTTTTTCTTCTCTTTTTCGTCTTTAAAACTAGGCTTTAGCGTGCTTTTTATCAGCTGTTTAGTCAATGCGAAAAATGCAGTCATACTCCACCTCTAAAACTTAAATTCTTCGCTCTCATCACCGATAAGCGCGTCGCCTTGAGTAACAGACAGGAAGAATTCTTCAAGAGAATTATCTTCATTCTTGGCTCTGATCTCATCCATAGAGCCGCTGATAATAAGACTGCCTTTGTCGATTATCGCAAGTCTGTCGCACAGTCTTTCCACAACTTCGATTATATGCGAAGAAAACAATACGCTATTGCCCTCTTTGCAATGCTCTTTCATCAAAACTTTGAGATTATACGCGCTCTGTGGGTCAAGTCCGGTCAAAGGCTCGTCGAGTATCCAAAGTTTAGGATTGTGTATCAATGCTCCTATTACGCATATTTTTTGCTTCATACCGTGAGAATAACTGCCTATAGGCTTGCCTATTGCGTCCGTCAAACCAAAAAGTTCGACATACTTATCTGCTCTTGTTTTTCTGTCGTTGACACCCACTCCATATATATCCGCCATAAAATTGATATATTCTCCGCCTGTCATAGTGTCGTAAGTAAAGTGATTATCAGGCACATAACCTATATTTTTCTTTGCCTCTATCGGTCTGTCGTGCAAATCGTTTCCGCATATCTTTATATTACCCTCACTGTAAGGCAATGCGCCTGTTATACACTTGATCGTAGTACTCTTTCCCGCGCCGTTTGGCCCCAAGAATGCAAACAATTCTCCCTCTTTGACTTGAAAACTCAAATCTTTGACGGAATACCTGTCATTGCCTTTGTATTTTTTGCTCAAATTTGTTATCGTCAAAATTTCACTCATAAAAACCTCTCTTGTTGATTTAAGCAAGCCGCACTTGCCGCCGCTCTTAACGTTATTTCAATTATACCTCGCGCAATGTGCGCCGTCAATGCAAGTTTAAAGTTGAATATACTAAAATTTTGTAGAATTTACATAAAAATGCACATAAAAATGTTTTAATTCACAAACAACTTATCCCTTCTTATTCTCAGATTTGTTTTGTTTAGTTACTTTTGCCCGTATCAAATACTTCTCAAATCCGTTTTGCGAAGGTTTATAAAATCTCTCGTCTTTCAAAGAATCCGGCAAATACTGTTGCTCTACCCAACCGCCGTAATCGTGAGGATACTTATATCCGGAAATTTTTTGAGCCTTGTAATTCTTATCCATAAGATACGCCGGTACCTTGTCGTCTTTTCTTTCGGCTACGACTTGCTCTACGGCATACTTTGCTATAACGACGCTGTTGGATTTAGGAGCTTCGCAAACGTAAATTATTGCATTGTAAAGCGGTATCTTGCCTTCCGGCAAGCCAATATTCTTATAAGCCGTCAATGCGCTGGTTGCTATTACGAGCGCCTGCGGATCAGCCATCCCCACATCCTCACTGCTGTGCACGACAAGTCTACGCAATATCAGCATTGGGTCGCACCCCGCTTGAATAAGCCTTTCCGCCCAGTACAAAGCGGCGTCGCTGTCACTGCCTCTCAAAGACTTGCAAAAAGCCGAAAGCATATCGTAATACATACTCTCGTCTATGCTCATAGATTTCTTTTGCGACGACTGCTCTGCTACCGATACGTCTACTACAATTATTCCGTTTTCGTCGGGTGAAGTGCTCTTTACGGCAAGTTCCAATGCGTTGAGCGCGTTGCGCATATCTCCGTCGCTTGCCCAAACCAGATGATCAAGCGCTTCTTCGCTGACTTGGACGTCATAATTTCCCAATCCTCTTTCTTTATCATTCAAAGCCTTAATAAGATTATTTTTTATATCATCGCCGGAAAGAGGCTTAAATTCAAATATTCTGCACCTCGATACGATTGCCCTAGTCATTGATACGAAAGGATTTTCCGTAGTCGAGCCGATAAATACAATATGCCCTTTTTCGATAGCCTCAAGCATACAGTCAGATTGCGCCTTATTCCATCTGTGACACTCATCGAGAAGCAAATACGTCTTTATGCCGTATCTCTCTTTTTCTAACCTTGCGTCCTCAATGACTTTCTTAGCGTCGGCAATGCCCGAAGATACCGCGTTGAGTTTTACAAAGTTAGACTTTGTAGTATTTGCTATTATGTTTGCAAGCGTTGTTTTACCGCACCCCGGCGCGCCGTAAAATATACAACTTCCCAGAGAATCAGTCAGTATGGCTCTTCTAAGCAAACTATTTTTGCCAACGATATGGCTCTGCCCTACAAAATCGTCCAATGTCGTAGGTCTCATCCTCTCCGCAAGCGGAGCGTTATCTTTTTGTATTATATCAAATAAATTCATATTGTTATTATAAATCTATAAATATACAAAGTCAATAAATTTAAATGAATTTGTGTTCATATGTTCATATTTTATATACAAAGCCGCTACTGCCCGCTTAATTATGTTCAAGTCGGGATAAAAAGATAATAAACCGAGGTAAAGACTCTATTACCATATGACTATTTATATTGCAAACAGCAGGATTCCCCGCCTTAGGGGGAATCCTCGCTTATATTTTATTATTGGCAAACAAAACTTTAAATTGCTTTTTGCCGGCGTTTTCTTCGAGCGAAATTGCCGTATCTCCCTTTATTTTTACGCCCTGCACCTCTATACAATCCTCTTTTCCCTCGTCAAACTCAATAATATAAACGGTCCCTTTATATCTATAGATCACGCTCATTCCTTGCCATTCGTCGAGTTTTGGTCGACTAAAAGATATGACGTTGCCTTGTATATTTATACCTATAAAGTCTCTTACTATCGTATCGTACAGTATACTTGCGCTGCCGCTGTACCAACTCCAGCCCATCCTGCCGTAGTTATATTGATTGGAATATACGTCTCCGGCAAGGACGTACGGCTCGCCTTTATACATTTTTGCGCCTTCAGTCGAAGAATTTTTTGCAATCGGATTAATCATATCAAGTAACTCGTGAGCGCTATACTTTCTTTCGCCGGTGTCGATTACACAGTCAGACATCGCTACCGCTTTGACGTACCAAGCAGCCGCGTGAGTGTACTGTCCGCCGTTTTCTCTAACGCCTCTTGGATAAGAAGATATATATCCATAATACATATCCTTAGTCTGCGCAGGAGCAAGCAACTTGATTATTCCCGCCTTGCTGTCGATAAGATCGCTTACGCTTTGCAAAGCCTGATTTTGCACTCTCTTTGACGACACGGAGGCTATTACACTCCAACTCTGACAAAGAATGTCTTTTGTAAAGCGCGGATTTGATTTTACTCCCAACTCCTCGCCGTAATCTGTCGTAGCGCGCATAAAATATCCGTCTTTAAAACATTTGTCCAATGCAAGTTGGAGATTTTCGATATGCGCAAGATACTCCTGTCTTCTGTCAAAGTCCAGATATTTGACAAACTTACGCAACACGTGCAACATAAGCATACTCAGCCAGACGCTTTCTCCCTTGTATTGCATACCTATCTCGTTGAGCGCGTCATTCCAATCTCCGCCGCCTATAAGCAAGAGTCCTCTCTCCCCATAATTCAAAGTCGCGTCAATTGCTCTTTTGATATGGGAAAGCAAACTTTCGCCCACTTGGCTTTTTTGCGGCGCTTCCAATCTGCTCTCCGCTCGCTCTTCAAGAGGAAGTGAAATAAGATATCTTTGAACAGTGTTCAAAATCAAATTGTCGCTCGTAAAGTCTATATATTCAAAGGTCAATAGCGGTAAAAACAATCTATCGTCGGTGATATGCGTCCTCACTCCAAAGCAATCTCCGTGCCACCAATGTTGAACGTCACCCTCCAGATATTGATGCTCTGCGGACAGCAAAATATGATTTTTTACACGTTCTGCGTCTATATATAACATTGTCAACATATCTTGAAGTTGGTCTCTGAATCCAATTGCTCCGCCTGCCTGATAATATCCGCACTTTCCGTTGATACGGCTTGACACGACTTGATAAGCCAGCCACTTATTGAAAAGCAAATTGAGATTTTCATCTTTTGAACGCAGTTCAAATTTGTTTAAGTCTGCAAATTTATGCTTTTGTTCAAGAATATAATCGTTGAAATTTTCCAATTTAATCGACGACAGAAATTCATATTCTTTTGCAATTAAAAATTTGATTTCGATATTTTTACCACCCAGTTGTCTTGTCAGCAAAGCGTGAGACGCAAGGTTGCAATCTCCCTTATATTCCGACACAAACACTTCTCCGCCGAGCGTCTTAAAACTTGCCTTGCCGGGCAACAACTCAACTTCGACGTTGCATCTGACAAACACGCTTTGATTGTTGAAAGCATTGGTGATCTTGATAGTTCTATCCTCTACTTTTTCGTCAAAAAGCATTTGATTTATAGGCAAGTCTCCCAACATAGCGTTGAGTGAAAACAGCACTTGAGTATTTATATTTTCCTTTTCTTTGGAAAGATTGATTTTAACATACTTACCTCGCCCCTCTTTGATTATTCCTTCTTCAACACAATATTTCAATTGGTTGACAATTCCGCAAAATTGCGTGTACCCAAGTCCGTGCTTTACATAACCGCCTTTTACAAGTTTGTTTAGTCTTTGCATATTACCGTCAATATCGACGTACAACTCTTCGCACGGCGTGTCAAATACAGGATTGTTTTCAAATTTTGTTACGCGATTTAAATTGCTGTTGTCAAAGTAGTCAAAGCCTCCGCCGTTTTGAGTTACAACAAAGCCGCCTTTCTCTCCGCATATTACGTTGGAATAAGGTAAATCTGGAGTGTTCGTGACGATATAATTTCCGTCTTTATCAAAACCGCCTTCCGAACACGGCTTGACAATATCTATATTGACTGCGCTGTAGATGACCGAACGATTTGAAACATTTTCGCCTTTTTCAAGAATCGGGATTGTTACACTGCTAAAATTATCGTCGATTTTCTCCCCTTTCTTAGGAATATTGTCCAAGACTATAAAAGCGTTGCGCTTAATTTCTTCTACAACTCCGACGTCCATACCCTCAATATTCAAAAATCTCAAACAATTTAAACTCAACAAATCTCCGATATGAGTCAAGTCTATAAAGTTTTTGAGAATATACTCTCTATCCTTTTGTCTTGCGTTGTACGCCACGACAAGATTGCATTTGATTGATGCCATATTCATATATATAACGGAATATATAAGGT
>WSNH01000071.1 GCA_013316135.1 Clostridia bacterium | reverse complement strand
TCATTATGGGAAAGTGCGGAGTTAAAAAATTTCTTAGCGCTTGCGCTATATTTTATGCTTTGACGTTTGCTCTCGGTGGAATGACGATTGGTATTGGAAGCCTGTTTTCTTATGAACTTGCCGATGTGTCGGCTTCGCTTATTCCTTTTTACGTTGCCGTCGCAGGCTTTGCGCTTGTGATTGGGCAAAAATTGATTTATAAATATATTATTTTAGCAAAAAGGAAGTCAAGATACGAAGATACTGTTATTATTTCTGCAAACGGTAAAGAGGTAACTTGCAAGGCTTATTATGACAGCGGCAACAGACTTTATTATAAGAATAAGCCTACTATAATTGTCGACGAAAGCGTGGCTTTACAATTGTATGGACAAAATGGGTTAAATTCTCTTGATAGTTATGCCCAAATTGACACCGTGATAGGCAAGGAGAATATCAAGGTGTTTCCTCTTGATTATCTGAAAGAAGATGGCAAAAAGGACAAGATATACGGAGTAATGGCAGGGATATCGGAAAAAATACAAGGGCAGTATAAAGTGGTATTGCATTGCGATTTATAAGACAAACGGAGGTGTATATGTGGCAAAAACTTAAAGAATGGATAGGCAAATTTTTTACACTTAATGACTCAAACGTCGACTTTATAGGAGGCGGAGAGGCGCTTCCCGCGCCGCTTGATCCCGAGGAGGAAAAAGCGTTGATTGCAAGATATATGCAGGGTGATAGCGCCGCTAAAAGCCTGCTTATAGAGCACAATCTTAGGCTTGTGGTATATATTGCCAAGAAGTTTGAAAATACCAATGTCGATATAGAGGATCTGATTTCGGTTGGTACGATAGGACTTATCAAGGCAGTCAATTCTTTTGACGACGCAAAGCAAATCAAGTTGGCAACTTATGCAAGCAGATGTATTGAAAACGAAATACTAATGCACCTACGCAAAGTGATAAAGACGAGAAAAGAACTTTCTCTTGACGAGCCTCTCAACGTGGACTGGGAAGGCAACGTCTTGCTTTTGTCAGACGTGTTGGGCACGGAGAGCGATGTCATATATAAAGATATAGAAAACGACGTCGAAAGAGAAATTCTTATAGCCTCTTTTAACAAACTTCCGCCAAGAGAGAGACAAATAATTAAGTTAAGGTTTGGCATTTTAGGATCTCCTAAAAAGACACAAAAGGAGATAGCCGATATGTTTGGCATATCGCAATCATATATATCGCGACTGGAAAAAAAGGTTATGAGCAAACTCAAAAAAGAGATGTCAAAGTTGGTTTGATTGACGCTAGTCAAATGAATTTGCAAAAATTGTAATGAATAATCACGAAAATTTTGCAAATAATACAATTACGGTAATAGTCTTCTAGGATAGAATTCTCCTTACATAGCGTATTGCTTTATACAAAGGAGGCTATTATGAGAAAAGTAGTAATCAACGGAATTGATACCAAGTCTTTGCCAAAACTTACGCAAGCCGAATGCGCGGATCTTTTGGTAAAGACAAAAGAAGGAGATAAGGATGCAAAAGACAAACTTGTCATTGCCAATCTTAGGTTGGTGCTTTCAATGGTTCAAAGATTTTCTTCTCGCGCTAACAGCGACGATTTATTTCAAGTAGGCGTGGTGGGACTTATGAAAGCCATTGACGGTTTTGACCCAAAGTTCAACGTGAGATTTTCTACCTATGCTGTACCTATGATAACAGGAGAAATAAGAAGATTTATCAAAGACGGCACGGGTATTAAAGTAAGCAGAAGTATGCGTGATATTGCATACAAGGCTTTGAAGGCAAAAGAAGAGTTTGAGTTAAAAAACTGTACGTCTCCTACAATGCTTGAAATTGCAGAAGAAATTGACGTGCCGCTTAGGGACGTGGTGTGCGCTCTCGACGCTGTAAGCGATACAATCTCTTTGCAAGAGAGAGTATATAGCGACGGAGAGGATGGGTTGTTGCTTATGGAACAGATAGGTGACAGCAAGCAAAATGAGGAGAATTGGTCGACCAATCTTGCAATAAGAGAGGCAATCAAGAATTTGCCGGAGAGAGAAAGACAGGTGCTCAACTTAAGGTATTACGTTGGAAAAACTCAAGTGGAAATTTCTAAGAGTATAGGTATTTCTCAAGCGCAGGTAAGTCGATTGGAAAAGAATGCGTTGGGCATCATCAAAGAGTGTCTGTAAGTTATGGATAATTTAGTAGTTTTTAAAGGTTAAGTTAATTAAAAACTAAAAAATCTGTCATATTTTGTTTTTGAGAGAATAAAATCTATCAGAGGTGAAGTATGGCAGATTTATCATTTTGTATTTTAAGAGAAAAAGTAGTAGTCAATATTTGCGACGGTAAAAAGTTGGGGCACGTAATTGACATCAACTTTAATTCGCACGGACATATCTTGGGAATAGTAGTGCCGGGAGACAAGAAATTTATTAAGAGCCTTTCAGCCGGTGACAGTATATTCGTACCTTGGCGTTGTATTGTAAAGATAGGCGAAGATACGATTTTGGTCGAACTTAAAGGCGAAATTGCGCCAGCGGAGTGTTGATTTAAAGCAATCGTTGAATTACAATTTCTCAAATATATTGCGTTTTATATAAAAGTATTAGACAAATTAGCGTTGTTGTACTATACTTATTATAAAAAATACTTGAGGTGTGGTATGAAGTGCAGTTATTGCGGTTGCATTGACAGCAAGGTTGTTGACTCGCGTCAAAATGAGGACGGAAGTTCTATAAGAAGACGCAGAGAATGTATGAAATGCGGTAAGAGATTTACTACTTACGAGACGATAGAAATGACTCCGATAATGGTCGTCAAGAAAAACGGAGCGCGTCAACAGTTTTCTTCTTCAAAACTCAAAGCGGGTATCTTAAGAGCGTGCGAAAAGCGTCCGGTACCAATGATCAGAATAGACAGGCTTGTCGAAGATATTGAGCGTAAGATTCAAAATAATCTCAATGACGAGATTACGTCCGCGCAGATAGGCGAGTATGTAATGGAGGGACTTAAGAGTATCGACGAAGTGGCGTATGTCAGGTTTGCTGCGGTCTATAGAGAGTTCAAGGACATTGAAAGTTGGTTGAGTGAAATAAATACCATACTCAAGGACAAAAATTCCGACAAGTGATTTTTAAATAATTTGTAATAATATAGCGTATTTTTACGCTATATTATTTATTTTTCGTGATTTTCTATACACTGTATGTTATATTATGGATGCGGAGAAGTATAAGCGTGTCTTATGTCAATGGCAACAAGCATAAATATCGGAAATGCACGCAATTCTACGACAAGTATTAGCGGCGTGACTTGCGGAGTATTGATTTGAACAGAGGGTAAGACTTATACGGTGCTTTCTAAATAGTTTTATAAGACTGGCGAGTCGGTATTATTCGCCGTGATTGGAAAGCACGGCGCAAGCATTGTTGATAACGATAAATTTATATAAGAGACAGAAAGTCTTTTAAACAAATATAACGCCAGCGACATTTTTATATAAATATTATATCATAATTTGTCGATAAAACTCATAAAGTATTGTAACGAATATTTTAGGAGTTTTTATGATTTTATCGGGATTATTGGCGCTGTTTAGCAACGTCTTGTTTTTCAGCGGGTATATCAATAGCAAAAACGCTTTTCCAAAACCGCTCGATCCTCAAAAAGAAAAGCAACTTTTGGAGCAAATGTATGCCGGCAGCAAAGAGGCGAGAGAAGAGTTGGCAAAGCACAATATGAGGCTTGTAGTCCACGTTGCAAAGAAGTATTCCAACTATCACGACAATGACGAATTGATAAGCGTAGGTTCAATAGGTCTGGTCAAGGCGCTCAATACTTATTCTCCCGAAAAAGGAACGCAATTTGCAACTTATGCGGCAAAGTGCATTGAGAATGAAATACTTATGACTTGGCGCGCTAACAAAAAGAATCTAGGCAATAAGTCGTTGTATGAGCCTGTCAGCTATGACAAAGAGGGTAATGAAGTCACGCTGATAGACTTGATAAGTCAAGACGAAGAGAGCGTAATAGGTATAGTCGAAAGCAAGTGTGTGGCAGAAAAACTTATGCAAGTAGTCAAAGCGCAACTCAACGACAGGGAGTATCAAATCATTGCAATGCGCTATGGATTGGAAGGTAGGACACCTATGACGCAAAAGCAAGTAGCAAAAGTATTTGACATATCAAGGTCTTATGTGTCTAGAATCGAGACGAAGGTGTTAAATAAGTTGAAATTGTATATGTCTAAAGAAGGAATAATTATGTAGACAATTATACGCAAAACGACGCGTTGTTTGGCGGCGGTAGATACATATGGGCAAATTATGCGCTTGACACTATTTGTTGAGTATGTTATAATCGTTTAGCAAGACAGCCAGACTATCGCAGACCGCAAGGTATGAGGAAAGTCCGAGCATCACAAGGCAGAGTGCCGGCTAATTACCGGTCAAGGCGACTTGAAGGAAAGTGCAACAGAAATAGACCGCCTATGTAATGTAGGTAAGGATGGAAAGGCGGAGTAAGAGCCCACCGTCTTTGAGGTAACTCGAAGAGCCCTGTAAACCCCACTTGATGCAAGAGAACGCGACGCTAAGGTAGCCTGCCAGTCGCAAAAATCGCTTGAACGCAACGGTAACGCTGCGTCTAGACAGATGATAGTCCAATACAGAACTCGGCTTATAGACTGTCTTGTTTAAATACACCCAAGCGGTGTATTTTTTTGTTGCAACGGTTGATTAAATCCAATATAAGTGACAATAATCAATGTATGTTGTACGCGATTATATTTGTTTTATTTATACTATTGATAGTGTTGATACTTCTATCAAGGAGAAGCCCTAAAGGAGAGGCATACTCTTTGTCTATGAACGACAAGGACTTTGAGGATAATATCAAGATTTTGGCGCTAAGTCTGCGAAGCGGCGAAAGTGTCGGCGTAATGCCAAATATCAACCTATATTTAAGAAAAATTAAAAAAGCATACAAAATTGTGCTTGGCAAAGTATCTGCAAACGAGCCTTTGTACGAAGTGGAAAGATGGCTTTACGAAAATTATTACGCAACGACCATAGATTTAAAACAAAGCGACTATAAGTCCTTTACGAGACTGACGCACAAGAAAAACAACGTGCGTATCATTCAACTTGCAAGATTTTTGGTATCGTCCAATAATTGTTTTTTGACAAAAGATTATATATCGAAGGGCGTTGCGCTTTTCAATAGTTATACGCCTTTGCATTATGACGAGACTCTGGGATTGAAAAAGGCGCTTGACTATGCGTTGATAGAGAAGATTTCACTTATTGCTACTCAAATCACGCAAATGGAAAGATTGAAAAGACACGCTCAACGCGACGCTGAGCTGGTGAAAAGGCTTTGTAAGTACGATGCGTATCTATATTATTTTAAGCACTTTGGAAAATATCTAGACCAAAAATATTTTTATAAAATAAACGATATAAACCTAGATAATATCGACGTAAGTTTTTCTAATAATTTGGTTGATATGAGCGTAATTATATCTAATTGCATTACGTCTGCCAAAGCATTGATAGATATTTTCGACGACAAGTTCATCATTGAACAATCTTCAGTTTATTCTATTATGGCTCAAGACGAAATTTTCAAAGAGATGGATATTTGTTCGCAATACGCGTATATGTCGGCAATAGGTAAGTTGTCGTCGCTGTATGGAGCAAGTGAAAGATCTGTGGCAAAGAGCGCAATCAAATTAGGCAAGAAATTCGGAGTACATTTCGGAGAGATTATCTATGATTACCGTTATGCAATAAAAGCCGACTTGCATTCTTATTCGCCTCAGATATTGCAAAAACCTACTACGAGACCCGACCAAAGATTATATGCCGCAGTCATAGCCTTGCTGTCAATTGCTTTGACCACATTGAGCGTAGTATTTCTTCCGTCGTGGAGACTTATGATTGGAGTGGGCGTGATTATGTTTTTTGCGTCTGTGCCGCTTGCAAGATTTGTAGTAGCGCTGATAGTCGACAATATATTGCCGTCCAGAAGCGTCGCTTCGATGAATTATAAAGAACTGCCGCCTGAAAGTAAAACTCTCGTAGTTAAATGCGAATATATATCGTCGGCAAAACAGGCAAAAGAGGCGTGCGACAACTTGCTTGACCTTGCTTTGACCAATAAAGACAGTATGCTGGAATACAGCCTACTTGTCGACTTGAAGTCGTCAAAAAGTCAAATAGACGAGGCTGACGGCGAAATATACAAGGTTTTTGAGAGATTATTGGAATACGAAAACGTCAATGTATTTGTTCGCAAACGTCAAAATATCGGCGGCGTATGGAAAGCGTATGAAAGAAAGCGCGGCGCTACCAATGCGTTAAACAGCGCTTTAATAAGCGGAAATTGGCAAGATTTTTGTTATATTCTTAGACAACAGCAAAAACCAAACTTTGTCTTGTTGCTTGACGAGGATAATACTCTTATGCCGGGCGGAGTAAAGAGAGCCGTCAATACAATGCTGCATCCTTTAAATGCAAAATACACGTTGCTTACCTTTTCGTCAAGATACAAACTCTCTTCGCTGACCACGCCTTGGACTAAACGATACGCTTTGGACAGCGGAGTGGACAGTTATTGCAATTACGGAGATTTTTATTACAAAATTTCAGGCAACGCTATTTATTGCGGAAAGGGTATATATAGATTGGACGAATACGTCAATAAGTTGCAGGGCAAGTTGCCTGACGGCAAGATACTTAGTCACGATATTGTCGAGGGAGCCATAGTATCTGCTGGAAGTTTATCTGCGCCGACTTACGAAGACGCTCCAACCGGATTTGTAAGCCACGTCGTAAGGCAAAATAGATGGCAAAGAGGGGATATACTTCTTTTTCCATATATTTTCTCTAAAAAAGTAACTCAGCCGTTTTATAGATATGTAATGGCTTTCAATATCATAAAGACAGTATTGCCTATATGTCAGTTTGCATTGTTGACAATCTTAATCTTGACGGGACAGTTGTGGCTATTACTGCCGTTTGCAATAAGTTTTTTTGGGATATATCTTATAAGATTTGGACTGTGTCTCAATGCGCTCAACTACGGTAAGCGTATGAGATATGTGCTTTGCCAATTTGCAGGCGAAATAGGCGAAATGATATACGACTTCTTGACATTGCCGTTTGAAGCCACACAAAGCGTATTGCTCTGGATTAAAATGATATTCAAACTTATTTTTGACAGAAAAAATCTTTTGGAGTGGAAGACTTTTTATTCTACACAGAGGGGAAATACGATATCAAAACATATCGGGCTGATATTGCCTAGTTGCATTTTGTCTATAGT
>WSNH01000070.1 GCA_013316135.1 Clostridia bacterium | reverse complement strand
ATTATGCGTTGCGATTTTTGTGTTTAAATTGATTGAAATATCTCCGCTACGGTTGCATTTTGCTTAAATGCAGAAATAACAAATTGCATTACAGAGCAAGCAACTTGCGCAATAAGAACAAAGTCCGCTCGTCATTGAGCCGCCGACTTCCCTAGGTTGTTCATATCCGGCGCGAGACTGACGTTGAGCCTTAACCTCGTCGTCAACCTTGAATTGCTGACGCTTGAGTATCTCTAAAGTATTGAGATATTCTGAATTGTTTGGATCATAAGTCAAAGCCATTTCCACTTGGGTTTTGCTCTCCAAAAACCAATTGCGTCTATAAAATATATTTGCTTGTGCATAGTGCCATTCGCCGTCTCTGGGCTCGGTATCATCCAACAGTTGTTGCGCTTCGTTGAGTTTGCCTTCTTTGATAAGATTTTTTATGGCTTGATAAATAGAACCTTCGCCGACAATTTCTCTCTTTTTTATATCTTCAATGCAGTCATTGTAAGCAATCTTGATTTTGGAAAGCATCTTGGCGCCAAGAGAGCCGCTTTCGCCTTCTTCAAAGCATTGAATTTGATATTTTTCTTTGAGATTTTTGTAGGCATTTTCCACTTCCTGCAAAGTAGCATTGTCTTTCAGCCCTAAAATTATATACGAGTTTTCTTGCATTTTTCGCTTCTCCTCAACAACTCTTTGGTGTTATTTAACATACCATACCAGATAATATTTGTCAATATACCCTCATATTTTTTTACTTGAATTTTATCAAAATCGTCCAAAATTGCATTATATGCGCTCATAAGTACGTATTCAAGCACGTCTTTTTTTTCCTGCAAAAATTTCGCTTTGTCCTTATAATCATAGTTTTGCAAAAAGACGTTGTAGCCCTTTTTCTTAAAGTCGTCGTCTATATCGTCTACGGCGTCGCATAAGTATACCCATTTGCCCATATTATACATCATATTTTTGATAGGCTCTTGATAATTGTCTCCAAATACTACTTCTCCGATCTTGACCATTATCTCGGCAAAAGGATGAGCAACTCTGTCAGGACTCGAGCATTTTTCGCTCTCGAGTCGAGCAAGTTCTTGGTATCTATCAAAAATAAATTTGTCAAAGTCGGGATATAATTTCTTTGCCTTCTTGTAATGTCTTTTAATTACAAAAGCGTCGGCGAATTTTTTAGACGTAGACTTCTCGTCCTTAAAGTCGTCCACACATTTATAATGCGCCAATATCGTAGATATATCCACAACTTTTTTAGTAATTTCGTCGTCGCACCCGATAAGTTTCTTCTGCACAGGATTTAGCACGCAAACGCCCATCTTCATTTCCATCTCGACGTCCAATACGGCGTGAGCCAATACATTGAGAAATGTCATATCGTACGTCGTACCGATTCTCATCAATTGTCCGCAACGTCTGCCTATGCTCTTGCACAAACCGCAATAGAACCCCCTATATCCATAGTAGTCTTTCATAAACATATTGAGTTTGTCGGGAATAACGTATCCGAACATAGCGCTCCGTTGTGTTCTGCCTTTAAGGCAAGTCTTGCATAATATATATTATTATATCAATATTATATTTATATAGTTACATAGCCTATAGCCTGCTTGAATCTCTTTAAGGTCTTTTCCGCTATCTCGCTTGCCTTTTGCGCGCCTTCTTTTGCGCAAGTCATAAGATAATCTTTTGAATCTATAAGCCTTTTGTACTCTTCTTGGAATGGGCGTAACATCTCTATTACGCTGTCTGCAACCCGAAGTTTTAAATCACCGTATCTCAGTCCTTGACAATCAATGACTGTTTGCTCAATAGTTTTGCCAGTAGAGACTGCCAATATACCCAAAAGATTGGATATTCCAGCCTTATTCTCCGGATCGTAAGCAATCGTTGAGTCGCTGTCAGTCACAGCTTTTTTGAACTTCTTGACAATGATCTCAGGCGAGTCAAGACAGGATATCACACCATTTGGATTTGGATCTGACTTGCTCATCTTGCTTGTCGGATCCTGAAGGCTTGTGATTTTTGCGCCTATCTTGGAGATAAATCCCTCGGGAATTTTGAAAATGTCGCCGTAGATATTGTTGACTCTTGTGGCAATATCGCGAGTGATTTCGATATGTTGAAGTTGATCGTACCCCACCGGAACGAGGTCGGTGTCATATAACAAAATATCCGCCGCCATAAGTACGGGATAATCCATAAGCCCCATATTGATATTGTCGGCGTGCTTTGCAGCCTTATCCTTGAACTGAGTCATTCTATTCATCTCACCGACATAAGTATAGCAATTGAGCAACCACGCAAGTTCGCTGTGTTGAGGCACGTGAGATTGAAAATATATTATACTCTTGTTTGCGTCAAGTCCCACAGCCTGAAAAAGCGCGTAAAAACTCATACAGTTTTTATAAAAATCCTCGGGATTTTGACGGACGGTAACGGTGTGCAAATCCGCCAAAGCAAATATGCACTTGTTCTCTCCGTCATTTTGCATATTACGCCAATTGTTGACTGCCCCTATATAGTTGCCGAGCGTCATTATGCCCGACGGCTGTATTGCGCTGTAAATCGTTTTCATATCTATACCTTTATTGTTTTATTTAATCTGATTGAGATTTCCCGACTTCGCTCGTAATCAGCGTAACGACGGCATAGCAAGCTGTCGCGTCTCGCGTGAGCATTTCGACAGAAGAGAATTGTTATTGCTTTATATACTCGAGTATCTCGTCTTCTATGTTTTGTTTTGCTATTACCTTAGTAAATCTGACTTGCTTCTTATCAAGATCGGCAAGAGGCTCCGGCACTTCTTCGCCGGTGTAAGAGTGAAGTTTTTTGGTAGCCTTCTGCGCGTCGTCGATATACTCCTCTGCCAATGCGTCATATACGTCGCAAGGGAACTTATATGCGTTTGCCGTAGACACGATTACGCTCAAAGTTTCGTCTGCGCAATTCTCAAAGTAGTCGTCATATACGCTCATCGCTACTGCGGTATGCGTGTCCATAAGATAATCGTATACGTCATAGCAATTTGCAATAACTTCTGCGGTATCGTCTTCAGTAGCGTAACCTACTTCAAATATCCGATTGAGTTTTTCAAGTTCTTGCTTACTCACGCTATATTTGCCGTTCTTCTTTAACGCGTCCATACGTTGCGCGATAAGCGCGTCGTCGCGTCCCGAAAATTCAAATAGCAATCTCTCCAAATTGGAGGAAATAAGTATATCCATAGAAGGGCTCATTGTCTTGTGGAACTCCCTGTGGGTATCGTACTCGCCCGTAGTGAAAAAGTCAGTCAACACGTTGTTTACATTGGAAGCGCAAATAAGTTTGTTGACTCCCACGCCCATAAGCGAGGCATAATATGCCGCCAGTATATTGCCGAAGTTTCCGCTAGGTACGCAGAAGTTGACCTTGTCTCCGTATTTGATTCTGCCGGAAGATATCAGGTCGCAATAACTTGATACGTAATATGCGATTTGCGGAGCAAGTCTACCCCAGTTTATGGAATTTGCCGAAGAAAGTTTATATCCGCCTGCAAGCAATTTCTCCTGCATTTGCTTATCGTTGAAAATCTTCTTGACTGCCGTCTGCGCATCGTCAAAGTTGCCCTCGATTGCGCATACGTAGACGTTTTCTCCTTGTTGGGTCATCATCTGCAATTTTTGCATATCCGATACGCCGTCGGACGGATAGAATACGATTATATCCGTACCCTCTACGTCTCTGAATCCTTCCAATGCAGCCTTACCCGTGTCACCCGAAGTAGCTACTAATATCAAAGTCTTAGACGTTTCGCCCGTCTTCTTTCTCGCGGCAGACAAAAGATGCGGCAGCATAGTCAAAGCCATATCCTTGAATGCGCAAGTAGGTCCGTGCCACAGTTCAAGTACATAAAGTCCGTCGTCTATGTTGACGAGCGGGCAAGGGTCATCGCCGTAAAATCTCGAATACGCTTTGTTAGCGAAATCAAGAAGTTCTTCATAGGTATAGTCTTCAAGATAAAGCGACAGTACTTTTGCCACTCTCTCGGGATAACTCATACTGATAAGTTCGTCAAAATTCTCTTTTGAAAGTTTTGGAAACTCTTCGGGGACAAAAAGTCCGCCGTCTTTTGAAAGTCCGTTGACTATTGCCTCCGCCGAACTCACTTTGATTGATTTGTTTCTCGTACTGATGTATTTCATAATCTACTCCGTATATATTGTCCTTTGGACAGTTATGTTTCTTTATTAAATGTCATTATTTAGTATCGTTATCGGGCGCAATTGAAAAACCTAATTCGCACTGTGATGATTTCTCCGCTACGGTCAGTATTTTTACTTATGCGCTCGCTTTAATCGTCTAACTTCGACAACAGAGCATTCTGATTTGCAAGTTGCAAAGCCTCTATCATCTCAAATATATCTCCGTCCATAAAACTGTCAAGGCTGTATATCGTCATACCTATTCTATGGTCGGTGACTCTGTTTTGAGGGAAGTTGTACGTCCTTATTTTTTCCGATCTGTCTCCGCTGCCGACCTGCGTTCTGCGATTGGCGGCATATTCGCTTTCCGCTTTGCTGCTGTAATAATCGTAAAGCCTCGACTTGAGCACATTCATAGCCTGTTCTCTGTTTTTGATTTGCGAACGCTCGTCTTGCGAGGCAACGACGATACCCGTAGGCAAGTGTGTGATTCGCACAGCGCTCTCCGTCTTGTTGACGTGCTGTCCGCCCGCGCCACTCGATCTATATGTGTCTATCTTGAGGTCTTTCTCCAGTATTTCAATTTGAATATCAGGTGCTTCGGGAAGTATTGCCACCGTCGCAGTCGACGTGTGTACCCTGCCTTGCGACTCGGTCTCGGGCACACGCTGTACTCTGTGTACCCCACTTTCGTATTTGAGTTTTGCATACGCGCCGACGCCGCTGATCATAAATGTCACTTCCTTTGCGCCGCCGAGTTCGGTATAGTTCATATCTATCTCTTTGACTTTCCATCTCATTCTCTCGGCAAAACGCATATACATTCTCACAAGTTCCGCGCCGAAAAGTCCGCCTTCTTCTCCGCCTGCGCCAGCTCTAACCTCGACTATGACGTTGTTATCGTCGTTGGGGTCTACCGGCAAAAGCGCAATCTTGAGATCTTGAATTATTTGTTCCTCGTCCTTTTTTGCCTGATTGAGTTCTTCTTTTGCAAGCGCCATCATCTCAACGTCGCTGCCGTCGTCAATAATCTCCTTACACTCTTTAATGCTGTCTTGAAGCGCAAGATATTTTTTATACAACTCTATAGCGCCGCTCATTTGAGAATGTTCTTTGACGAGTTTTTGCCATCTCTCCTGGTCTGCAATGACCTCGGGATTGGCTATCAACTCCGTCAATTCCTCAAACTTTTTTAGCATTAACTCCAATTTTTCAAACATAACTATTCCTTATATTGTCTTTATAATTCTCTTTACCAATAGATATTTCGCCACTTCGCTTTCGCTTAGGTCTAAATGACATTCTATACAACGGTTTTTATTCTTGCAACAACTATTCTATCTATACCCTGCAAATCTTTGACGACCTCGCAATCATATCCATTAAGCATATCTACGACGCTATCCGCTTGGTCTACACCTACTTCTAAAATAAGATATCCACCGTCGTTAAGATATTCTGCCGCTTTATCGGCAAATATTCTATAGAAGTCAAGTCCGTCTTCTCCTCCGTCAAGCGCTATATGCGGATCATAATCTCTTACTTCTTTGTCCAAGCGCGCAATGTCTTTGCTTGGTATATAAGGAGGATTTGACACGATGATATCAAACTTTCCGTCTACGATTTCAAACATATTGCCGCAAACAAAAGTGATTTTGTCTTCAACGCCATTTAAAATTGCATTACGTTTTGCTACGTCCAACGCGTCTTGACTTATATCGCACGCAGTCACTTTGCAACTCACCTCGCCTGCAATGGCTATCGAAATGCAACCGCTGCCTGCGCACATATCCAAAACCGCGCTATCACCTGTCGAAAGTTCTATAGCCTTTTGCGCCAAATATTCCGTCTCTGGTCTGGGACAAAGCACGTCGGGTGTAACAGCAATATCGTATCCGTCAAAATCCACATTGCCAAAGACTCTCCAAAGCGGCTCGCCCTTTTGTCTCTTCTTTGCAAACTCAACGGCTTTTTCGTACTCCAACTGTCTTATGTGCGTAAGCCCCGCAAGTTGGCTACGCTTTACGCCGCAAGCCTCGCAGAATATCCAGTCGATGTCGCTTTCGTCTACGCCTTTTAGCATAGTCTTGATTTCTGCCCTTACCTTTTCGTACGGTTTTTTTGTATCAAAGCGCTTCTCCGGTATCGTAGGGTCGGCGTCCATTGCCATAACGGTATTGAAAGCGGTAATAGCGCATTCCACCATAGAATCGTCGGGTTGTTTTGTCGTAAGTTTTTGCAACATCAATCCGGGGAACTTGAATATACGCACTACGATATTGTCGTATTTTGCCATAGTCTTGAGCATCTCATAACTTATACCCATCACGATTGGCAACAAAATTATTCTCGACGCAAACAGTATCACGGTCTTCCAAACGCCGAGGCTTTGCATATACGGCTCAAAGATACCCACTATCGAGAATATCACTACGCTGACGAGCATAACGATAAACATAAAGGTCGTGCCGCATCTGTCGTGTACGGTGGTCATCTTTTGAGCGTTTTCCACCGTGAGTTCCAAGCCGTGTTCATAACAACTGATTGTCTTATGCTCTGCGCCGTGATACATATACGTACGCTTGATAGGTTTCATAAGCGTGGTAAGCGCAATGTATAAGACGAATATAATTATTCTCAAAAGTCCCTCTAACAATGCGTAAAGCACTGTGACGTACCATAGAGTATTAGCCTCTGCAGATATATACTTGGTCACAAGCGCCTTTATACCGGTGAGCACTCCCAGCGGCAAAAAGAAAAACAGACCTATTGCCAAAGCCACACCCAATATAACGGAAAAAACCATCATCACGTCGTAGATATTGACTTTGAGTTTTTTCGCCATCCAAGTTTCCAACTTGCCGGGCTGTGCGTCTCCGTCAAATACTTCTCCCGAGCGCATAAGCGTCTTCATACCGCTTGCCATAGAGTCGAAAAAATTGAATATACCTCTTATGAAAGGCACTCGATATATCTTGGGTCTCTCGCTTATCGGCGTGATATACTTGCTCTCGACAACGATATTGCCCTTTTCGTCGCGCACTGCCGTCGCCATAGACCTTTCTCCGCGCATCATTACGCCTTCCAATACGGCTTGACCGCCTATTTTTGATGTATACTTTCTTGCCATTCTATGTTAATTAT
>WSNH01000069.1 GCA_013316135.1 Clostridia bacterium | reverse complement strand
ATATATTATATATATAATATTCAAGAATATCAATACAAAAATACAGCAAAAAATTGTTGGGAAAATTTTGGAAAAACTTTTGCAAATTTTATTGACAAACAAATCTTTTATTTGTATAATAAATGTGTAACAGTTAAGGAGACGCAATGAAGGCACTTTTCGGAAGCATAAAAATACAGTCGGACGAAAGAGGACGTATGAGAATACCGTCTTCGTTCCGCGAGTATTTCGGCGACAGCGCTCTTTACTGTACGGTTATCAACGGAGCAAAGTGTCTGACAATTTTCGGACAGGAAGTAATGGACAACTTGTATGCTCAAATGGGCGGACAAACAGAGATAGGCGAGACCGAGAATTATTGCAGAATGAGAGACTTTCTCGATAGTATCCACGTCATCAACGAAGACAAGCAAAAACGCTTTACAATCACGCAAGATGAAGACGATATTATTTTTGAAGTAGAGCGCAATATGGTGTTTGTGGGAATGTTCAACAAGTTGGAACTTTGGAGAAAAAGCGATTACGACGAGTATAAAGCAAATCGTAAGCAGACTACGGGCGGCGTAATGACTAATGCCGAGGGTAAGGCGTTGACTTGGTGATAAAATGGAATTCAAGCACAAGCCGGTAATGCTTCAAGAGTGTATAGAAGGACTGGGGATAAAACCCGACGGAGTTTATCTTGACTGTACGCTTGGAGGCGGAGGACATAGCGGTCAAATACTTGCAAGGCTCAGGGGCGGAAGACTCATAGCGGTAGACAAAGACGTAGAGGCATTGAAAAGCGCTCAAAAGAGACTTGAAGAGTATGAAGATAAAATTACTTATATCCACGATGATTTCAAGAATGTCGTAACTCACTTGGACGAACTTGGAATAGAGAAGTTGGACGGAGTGTTGATAGATCTTGGGGTATCATCGTATCAACTCGACAATGCAGACAGAGGATTTTCCTATAATGCAGACGCTCCGCTGGATATGAGAATGGATCAAAGTCAATATCTGGACGCAAAGAAAGTCGTCAACGAATATTCGCAAGAAGCGTTGGCAGACGTGATATGGAGATACGGCGAAGATAAACTTTCTAAAGTTATTGCAAGAGACATAGTCGAGTATCGAAAGACAAAGTCTATAGAGACGACGGGAGAACTTGCAAAGATAGTAGAAGAGGCTTATCCGGCAAAACTCAGATGGAAGTTTGGGAATCCCTGTAAGAGAACTTTCCAAGCCATACGGATAGAGGTAAACAGCGAACTAAAAGATTTGGACAGAGTGGTCAATGATTTAGTTTTGAGGTTGAAAGTAGGTGGAAGAATATGTATTATAACTTTCCACTCTTTGGAGGACAGAATAGTAAAAAGGGTGTTTGTGGAACTCAATAAAGAATGCGTCTGTCCTCCGCATCAACCGATATGTACTTGCAACAAGAGAAGAGACGTTGAGATAATCACAAAAAAACCTCTCGTTGCGAGCAAACAGGAACTTGAAAACAATTCTCGCGCTAGTTGCGCAAAGTTGAGAATTGCGCAAAGGATATAAAAAGTAAACGAATAAAAATAATATAAATAAGGTGTATTGAACAAGGAGGTGTATTATGGCATTTGCATTAAGAGACAGAAGAAAGCAACAGGACGAAAGCGCTAACTACGAGCGTGAAAATCCGGATAGAGAGGTATACATAAGACAAGCGGGATATTCGCAACAGGATTATATGAACGGCGGATATAATAATTATACGTACAACCAAGGGTATAATCAGGATTATCAATACCAAGGTCAACCGCAATACACCGGCTATTTCCAAACGCAGGCGTCGCAATACGTCAACAATGGATTTAGCACTCCGCAATACAACTATGACTATAATTATGTCAGCAGCCAAGAACAGTACCAACAGGATATGCAGTTCAATCAAAACTACGATCGCGGCGCTCAGGCAAAAAAGATAAGCAAAGAGAGAGTAGGCAAGAAAAATATCAACAAGGATATGATAAAGATTATTGTTACGGTTATGGTAGTTGCTCTTGCAATTTGCGGACTATTGATTGCAAATCAATTTATTTCAGCAAATCAGGCGCAAGCGGACGAAGATGTTCAGAACATAGATAGCGAATTGCTTGCAAGTGTCGTCACCGAAGACGGAAGTTATATTCCTACCAATGTTACTATCATTCCAGAATATGAATATGAACAAAGCACCAATTGGTTTGACAAGTTTTGCGACAGTTTGGGCTTGAAACTTAAATAAGACTTTCACACACTCCATCTTAATATATTTAACTACAAAATGGCGTTCCGCAAAAGGGCGCCCTTTTGTTTTGTATTTAACTCTTGAATAAATAGATTTGATGTGGTATGATAAAAATATGGTTACAATAGAAAAGACATTGGAATATCATCCGTTGATAATGACGCTTGATAATCTTGACAACATACAAAAAGATGAGTTGCCAAAGGGTTATAAATTTGTGTTCTGGCAAGACGATTGCAATGTTGAAGATTGGATAAATATTCATATGCGTACAGGAGAGTTTGCAAGTTGGGATGAAGGCGAGAATACTTTCCATAGTTTTTACGATAAATTTTATCAAGAACTGTTTAAGAGATGTTTTTTCATAGAAAATGATAGCGGAGAAAAAATCGCAACCGCGACGGTTTCGCCGACGAAAGAGTTTGGGTACGATTGCGTGGTTGATTGGTTGGGAATCAGTCGGCAATATCAGGGCAAGAAGATGGCAAGACCGCTTATTTCGCAAACTTTAACTTTGGCAAAGGATTTAGGATATTACAAAATTGCGCTACATACTCAGACGCATACTTGGCTGGCTGCAAAACTTTATCTTGACTTTGGATTTATTCCGTACAATATTCAAGATAGAAGAGGCTGGCAGATTCTAAAAACTTTGACAAATCACTCTTCGCTAAAAGATTTTGAGACCTTAAAAGAAAATATTTGCGATCCATTGACGGTCAATGTCAAAAACAGTCTTGACAAAATGCACGGAGAGTATTTCTACAGCGTTTGGTATGTTGACGGACGTAACGACGTGTACGTCAATGAGAAAGGAAAGTTCTTTCATTACAAGTTTTTTGATGAAGGCAAATTGCTTATAAAGGTTTGATTGCAAACTGACGGAATTTTCCGTCAATTTTTATTTTAGTTTGACTTTTTGAATATTTTTGACACTTGTCCAATAGTATATTGTAGAACAAAATGTTGAATGGAGTTTAACTTTGGATAGGATATCGCATTTTTCTATTAAGAAGAGATTTTTTGCAGGCTTTATATTGATAGTCGTCGTATTTTTTGCGCTTTTTGCAAGATTATTTTATATTCAAGTGCTTTGGGGAACGACATTGCAATACAAGGCATACGACCAATGGACGAGAGACTTGCCGTTTAGGGCGGATAGAGGAGATATTACTGACATCAACGGTGTGGTATTGGCAAACTCGACGACGAGTTATACTCTGTACGCTCGTCCCAACGAGATAAAAGACGCCGATTATATTGCTTCGGCTATAGCGGAAATTGTAGATATGGACAAAAATAAACTTGCCGAGAAATTATCAAAAAAGGGCGTCAGTGAAATCACGGTTGCAAAAAATTTAAGCAAAAAACAAATGCTTTCTCTCATTGCTACTGACGTCAATGGACTTTATTTGACTGCCAATAGCGATAGGTATTATAATTACGGCAATTTTCTTACGCAAGTTCTTGGCTTCACCAACAGCGACGGCGTGGGGCAAAGCGGCGTCGAGTTGTATTATGACGAGTATTTAAAGGGAGTCAACGGAGCGTCTTATACTCAGACTGACTTAATAGGCAGAAAATTAAATTCCAACGTCACCACTTACGTAGATTCAATCAAGGGTATGACTACAGCGTTGACGATCGACTATTATATGCAAAACTTTGCGCAAAAAGCCGTCGAGGACGCGCAAACAAAATATAGCGCAAAGTCCGCAAGTTGTCTGATAATGAGCGCCAAGACGGGGGCTATCAAGGCAATGGCGAGTGCGCCCACTTATGACCTCAACGACATTCCGAGAGACGATATGGATTTGCTATTGCAAGGCTCGCGCAATCTTTTGGTGACTGACACTTACGAGCCAGGATCTACGTTCAAGATACTCACATCGGCAATAGGTATGACGGAAAATGCAATCAAGAATTCTTATTATTGCGGCGGCGGAAGCGTGGTCGACGGACAGAGAATTAAGTGCTGGAGAAGTATAGGTCACGGTTCGCAAGACTTCCAACACGGAATACAAAATTCCTGCAACTGCGTGTTTATGGATATTGCTCTTACTGTGGGCAAAGAAAAAATGTATAGTTATTTTGAAAAATTCGGGCTAGGCACAAAGACTAATATAGATGTCACAGGCGAGGCAAAAGGAATAATGTTGCCAGTGGGTTCCGTGCAGAACGTCGATATTGCAAGAATTGGTTTTGGGCAGGCGATAGCAGTCACGCCAATTCAACTTGCGACGGCGGTTTCGTCCGTCATCAACGGCGGAAATCTTTATACGCCTTATATTGTCGATAAAATTACCGACGTGAAGGGCAACGTTGCATATTCTCACGCGCCGACGGTCAAGAATACTACTGTTGATTCTTCGGTGTCGGCTACTTTGAAAGAATATCTATATAGCGTTGTGTCGGAGGGCGGCGGCAAGAATGCGTACGTACCGGGATATAATATAGGAGGAAAGACCGGTACTGCGCAAAAGTATGAAAACGGAGCAATTGCAAGAGGAAAGTACATATCGTCATTTATCGGTTTTGCCGACGTGGGCGACGACACTTTGGTATGCCTCCTTCTCGTAGACGAGCCTCAAGGTTATGTTTATTACGGCAGTATCGTAGCTGCGCCTTATGTGGGAGAAATATTTTCAAGTATATTCGCTTACAAGAATATAAAGCCTAACTTAAATCCCGACGACTTGGGATATACTGAAGTTGAGATGCCTTATATCTTGGGTATGAGTATAGCCGACGCTGTGGTCGCGCTCAAAAAGGCTGGCTTAGATTATGAGATAGACGGCGAAAACGGCAAGGTCACCTATCAATTTCCCTCGGCGGGGCAAACGGTGCGAAGTTCGTCTGTGGTTATGTTTTCCACGAGTTGAGATATGTAAATTATTTTTTGCTTATGCATAACTCGCAATAATGATAATTTATTGTATTTTGCTACGATAATGTCGAAGTTTGTTAAAGGTATTGCAAAGGCGCTTTTAATAATATAATATATAAAAAATAATTACGCATATATAGGAGAGAAGTATGTTGCTTGACAAGTTGATAGACGGCTGCGATGTTTTGAGTATAGACGGAGAAAGCGTTGAAATTAAAAATATAAAAATAAATTCCTGCGAGGTAGAGGAAGGAGATTGCTTCATTGCATTGGTAGGCAAGAAGTCGGACGGACATAGATTTGCCGACGAAGCCATTGCAAGAGGGGCAAAAGCAGTTGTATGTTGCAATGACTATATTAACTCGCTTGCCACGGTTGTCAAAGTCGACGATACGCGCAAGGCATACAGCATTATGGCAAGCAATTATTATAATAATCCGTCAAAAAAACTTAAACTCATCACAGTCGTTGGAACCAACGGCAAGTCTACTACCGCGTATTTAATAAAAGAACTGCTGCAAAGAGGAGGAATAAATTGCGGGCTGATAGGCACTATGTACTATGAGTACGGCGATATAAGACTGACTGCCAATCTTACTACTCCCGACCCGCTTGAACTGCAAAGCCTTTTTGCCAAGATGCTTGGCGCCGGTATGCAATACGTCGTGATGGAACTGTCGGCTCACGCAATATATCTCAACAAACTATACGGAGCAACTGCCGAAATGAGCGTCTTCACAAATCTTTCGCAAGATCATTTAGACTTCTTTGGCAATATGACAGACTACGGAGATTGCAAAAAAGGATATTTTCAAAAAAATAATACAAAACTTGCAATAGTCAACGTTGACGACGCGTTGGGGTTGAAGATTATAAAAGAAAACAAGTTGCCTATAATTACTTACGGATTGGAAAATCCCAGCGACGCATTTGCGATAAATATTACGACGAGAGATTACGGAGAAAGTTTTGTTGCAAACGTGCTTGACGAGATATTGGACGTAGACTGTAAGTTTTTTGGAAAGTTTAACGTCTATAATATGCTAGGCGCGCTAGTCGTAGCAAAAAAGGTAGGATTGTCAAATTCCGTAATAATGAAGAGTTTACCTCAAATAAATCCGCCGGACGGAAGATTTAACGTGCTTCGCAAAGACGGCGTGACATATGTCGTAGACTTTGCGCATACTCCGGACGGTATTTTTAATTTGCTTAAGGAGGGACGCCACTTGACAGACAAAAAAGTTATTACGATATTTGGTTGCGGCGGAGACCGAGATGTGACAAAACGACCGGTAATGGGTAAGATAGTAAGCGAGATGAGCGACGTAATTATCGTTACTTCAGACAACCCGCGCACAGAAAGTCGCGAGGGCATTGCAAGCGATATTCTTCAGGGAGTAAATCCCAAAGGACATCTATACGTCGAACTTGACAGGGCAAAGGCAATTCGTCTTGGCGTCGAACTTGCAGACAAGGGAGACTGCGTATTTATTGCAGGCAAGGGATGCGAAAACTATATCGACGAAAACAACGTCAAGACGCCTTATTCGGATATGCAGGAGTTGCTGTCCGCAACTGCAGAAGGAGGAGTATGAGCGAAGAAATAAAAATAATACTTGCTTTGATAAGTTCTTTTGCATTGGCAATGCTTATCGCTCCGCTTGTCATTAGGGGAATGAAGGCGCTCAAGGCGGGGCAACCAATCCTTGAGTATGTGGACAAGCACGAGGGCAAGAGCGGCACTCCGACTATGGGCGGCATAATATTTTTGTTGCCGATGGCAATTATGACGCTGATATTTTCTATTGACGGAGGCAAGATGGGAATCGTCGCTATGGCTATCACACTAAGTTACGGCTTGGTGGGGCTTCTCGACGATTTTCTCAAAGTAAAACTCAAGCACAACAAGGGTCTTAAGTCCTATCAAAAAATCATAGGTCAACTCGGTATAGCGATAATTGCGTCTATTTATTGCTATAAAAACAACTATATCGGCTCGACGATAGAGTTGCCGTTTTGCGACGTCACTATTGATTTGAAGTGGTGGTTTTTGCCCTTTTGTCTCATTATCTATATCGCAATGACAAATGCGGTCAATCTTACCGACGGACTTGACGGATTGGTAGCAAAGACTTCGTCCGTAAATCTTGTATTTTACGTCATAATTATTTATGTTTGTTATTATTACGCAAAACAAATGGGACAGACCTTTTATACTCAAGAAC
>WSNH01000068.1 GCA_013316135.1 Clostridia bacterium | reverse complement strand
CTCAAAAAAATTCTTAAATTTTTCAATAATGGCTATACATTGTAAAAAATTTGGCAAAGGTATGGACAAACTTTATTTTTATGCTATAATAAAATTATGGAATTGCAAGCAAACGACAACGTGTGCGAAGAAGTTGGCGAGAGCGTAGATATATTGAAAGAAGGACAGGACGAAAAGTCGTCTTCCATACAAGAAACTGCTCAGACCGATTCAACTAGTAAAAAAATTCGCGCAGAGAGTAAAAAATACGGAAAAAAGTTTTCGGCGAGAATTTATAAGTATTTTTCACTTTTGACCTTTTTTATCTATTATCTCAACTTTATGCTGAGAATCGGTATGCGTTGCTCGAGTTATTTCAAGGACCAAGGAATCAATACTTTTTCCGCATGGTGGTCTTTTATGACTGATAGCTCAAAGTGGGGAGAGATGGGCGACGCTATATTTGATTGGTATACGATAACGCTTTTGGTATTCTTATTTTTGTATTCGGTGGTATTTATAATTACCTTTATAAGGTTTTCGCCAAAACACAAAAAGACATTCAAGTATTTCAAAAAAGGTTTTGTTATGGCTAGAAGAGTTATCAAACTCATAAGCGTGGGCTTGACATTGACCGTCTTGGTCAACTCTGCTCAACTTGCTACTTTCAGTGATAAGTTTATGTTTGTCATATCGTTGCTATCCATAATTTTTACGGTTATGCAAATATGTGTGTCTGTGACGTCTTGGATAATAGGTAAAAAACTTAACAGAAGTGTCAAGCAATATGTAGGCAACGTAATGAGCAACTACCTTGCTACAGCGCGCGTTAGACCGCAAAATATCGGACCAAGCAAGAGCAAAGCCACGGTAGGCGACAGAATAGGTAAGGCAAAAGATAGATTTTTGCGTACGATTGAGACTTTGACGTTGACCGACGACGAGGCGATGCAGAGAGCCGCTGAGATAGAAGGATACGCGGTCGATACCAGTGATATGACGGACAGGTTTGAAAATGATTATCAACCTAATGTCATTGAAGAGATTGTCACCGAAGACCAAAAGAAAAAGTCTAAGAAATCAAAACATAACGTCAAGAAAGGCAAGCGGATAATGACGAAGAAAGAAAGGCAGAGCGTCGTTCAAAAGAAAGTCGGGACAGTCAAACTCAACAATAATTTGGAGCAATCGGCGAAGGTGGAAGATGCCAATCAAGCGGCAAGCGACGTATTGCAAGACGGTGAAAAAGACAAGGAGAATTATGAGTCAGTTACATAAGAGCGGAGAAGATTATTTAGAAGCGATATTATTTATAGAAGAACAAAAAGGCAGAGTAAAGTCTGTCGATATTGCCAATTTTTTGGGAGTATCCAAACCCAGTGTAAATAAGGCTTTGACTATTCTTCAAGAGATGGGGTACGTTAGTAAGCCTAGTTATGGCGAAGTAACTATCACTCAAGAGGGTAAAAGAAGAGCAAAGTCTGTCGCAGTTAAGCATAAAGCGCTGACAAAACTTCTCACCGAGGTTTTGGGCGTAGGTGCCGACACTGCAGAAAAAGACGCTTGCAAGATTGAGCACGATATAAGCGACGAGACGACGCAAAAACTGATTGAGTTTTTAGGGACGTTTGGCTCGTAGCGAGGCTAGGCAAAACTAAAATGCGTCTTTTCCGCCAATACAGCCTTTGGCTCACGTCGACGTACAGCAAGTACGACGACGTGAGCCAAAGACAATCTTGACAAAAAATCCGCTATTTTATTCTTTGTCTATCTCCCTTCTCGCCAAACTGAAGTAGGCAAGATATTAGAGTTATTAAGTAGCACTCGTTTTCATCTTATAGAAAACATTCTTACTTGTGAGAATCTTACGCCACTCCTTTTTCGCCAAACGAGAGGGGATTTTTTGAAATAGTAATTAATAGTGAATATAGAAGAAGTGACGGATAATTTTATTGTCATTTCGACCGTAGCGGAGAAATCTAATCCATATTCTTGCCGTCCCCTCGAGGGGAAGGTGTCACGCAGTGACGGAAGGGGTGTAGCCTATTCTATCATAAGCGTTTTTATAATGTTATCATTTTTTATCAATTCTATTTGACAATATTTTATTTAATCAATATAATATTACCAACACACATTTTGGGAGGTTTGGTATGGACGAAAAGCCTATCACCACTGCCGAAGAAGAGCAGAAAACAGCCCAAGTGGAAGAAGTAGTTTCAACACCCCCACAAATCCAAAACGACAAAAGACAAAACAAGTTTTGGACAATTACCAAAAAACTTTCAAAGAGATGGTTTATTGACGCCTTTACAGGTATGGCTCAAGGACTTTTCGTCACATTGATAGCCGGTACGATTTTCACCACACTCGGTCAGTACGTCTTCACAGAAAACAACGCTGTCGGTCGCTTGCTCGTCATAGCAGGTAAAATTGCTTCGCTTCTTATGGGAGCAGGCATTGGCGCAGGCATTGCTCACAGACTTAAGATGCCTCCGCTGGTTATTTTCAGCGCAATTGTTGCAGGCTTTATAGGCGCGTGGGCTGATACCTTTATCACCGCGGGTTGGGATGTTAATGCGGTAGAGTCACTGTCAAAAGTGTTGTTCTATAAGAGTGCTGGCAGTTTAACATATTCCGTTAGACCTGGTAATCCTATAGGCGCATACGTCACAGCGTTGTTGGCGTGCGAGATAAGCGGGCTTGTCGCAGGCAAGACAAAACTTGATATAATCATTGTGCCTGTAGTCTCAATTTTGCTGTCTATAATAGGCGCATTCGTATCGTGGCCATTTATATGGCTTGTCAATATGCTTGGCAAGGGCATTGCAGTTGCTACGAGCATTACGCCATTCTTTATGGGCATAATCGTAGCAGTAATAATGGGTATTCTTTTGACGCTGCCTACGTCAAGCGCGGCGATTTGGGTAGCCATAGCAGCGCCGATAATTGCTTCAGGCACGGCGGAAGAGGTAAGAGCGATTTATATCGCAGGCGGAGCGGCTACTGTAGGTTGCGCTTGCCAGATGGTAGGATTTGCAGTAATGAGTTTTAAGGAAAACGGTTGGGGCGGACTTATTTCGCAAGGTATAGGTACCTCAATGTTGCAAATTCCCAACGTAATGAAGAATCCTCGGATAATGTTGCCGCCGATAATTGCAAGCGCAATATGCGGTCCGCTTTCGACTTGCGCTTTCAAACTTATGTGCGGAGCGTCCGGCGGCGGAATGGGTACTTGCGGATTCGTAGGTATCATAGAGATAATCTCTGCTTACAAGACACAGGGCGGTAATCTAGGACTTATTATTTCGGGTATTATCTTGCTTATGATAGTATTGCCGGCGGTATTGAGTTGGGCATTTGCGTTGTTATTTAGAAAACTTAAGTGGATAAAGCAAGGGGATATGAAACTCCCGGAATAATATTTGAGAGAACAGTCAAATCTAAAAGGCGTTTTTCCCGCCAATTCAGCGCTAATTCAAGCCGTCGTACTTGTTGTACGGCGGCTTTATTTAAATACTTGTTTGAATTTACTATTTATTTTATGCCTATTCCTTTTCTCGCCGAACGAAATCTACGGTAATTTTTATTCATAACAACGCTTTCGACGATAGAATTTTACTCAAAAAATTTGTGTAAAAGATTTTGATTATTCTTTATTTTGGTATATAATTAAATACATAGGATACTATACGGAGGCAAATATGCAAGTTTTATCTAGAGGCGAAATTGATAAAAAATATAAGTGGAGATTGGAAGACATAATACCTTCCGACGCAGAATGGGAGAGAATTTGTCATTTGACTTCAAAGCGAGGAAAGCAAATTGGTAAATTTCAAGGCAAACTCGGCGAAAGAGATAATATATTGCAGTGCTTGCGCTTTGACGACGAATTGAGCATAGATTTGGAAAAGTTATACGTCTATGCCAAGATGCGCAAAGACGAAGACTGTTCGGTAGATAAATACGTGGGTATGGTCGACAGAATCAAAAATTTACTTGTTGATATATCTGAAAAATCTGCTTATATTATGCCCGAGTTGTCGGCCAACAGCGAGGAGTTTTTGCAGGAACTTGCCAAAGACGGCGAATTTGCAGATTATTCTTATACATTAGAACTTATTGTTAAAAACAAAAAGCATACTTTGTCCACGCCGGAGGAAATTTTGCTCGCCAAGGCAGGATTATTCAGCGGATTGTTCCAAGAGGCTTTTGGAATGTTTGACAATCTCGACGTCAAATTCAACAAGTTTGTCACTTCCAACGGCGAAAAAGTTCAACTTTCTCACGGACTTTACGGCGCGCTTATGCAATCGCAGATACGCGGTGATAGAAAAAAAGCCTTTGACAGTATGTTTACCGCATACAAGAATATGATCAATACCATTGCGACTTTGTATATAGGCAACGTAAAAAAGAACGTGTTTTATTCTCAAGCGCGCAAGTATGAGAATTGTCTGGATAGGGCTACGAGCGGAGAAGACGTATCTATTGACGTTTATTACAGACTTTTGGATTGCGTCAACGAGAATATTCCGCTTTTGCATAGATACTTGCGGTATCGCAGACACGCGCTTGGGTATACTATGTTGCATATGTACGATTTGCACGTGCCTATCACTGGCGGAGATAGCCTCGGCGTTGAGTATGAAGAGGCTTGCAAGATAGTCAAAGAGGCGCTTTTGCCTCTCGGAGAAGAATACGCAGCTTTGCTTGACAAAGCCTTTGGCGAAGGCTGGATAGACGTATATGAGAATAAGGGCAAGAGAAGCGGCGCATACAGTTGGGGATGCTACGGCTCTCATCCTTACGTTCTTCTCAATTATCAAAAGACCACTCACGATATATTTACTATTGCGCACGAACTAGGTCACGCAATGCACACATATTATTCTAATGCAAATCAACCTTATCCAAAGGCGGAATATAAGATATTCGTAGCAGAGGTAGCTTCCACCGTCAACGAGGCGCTGCTGGTGCGCAATTTGCTATCCAAAGCGCAAGGCGAGCAAAAGAAATATCTTTTGTCTTATCTTTTGGATATGTTCCGCACGACGGTATTCCGTCAGACGCAGTTTGCAGAGTTTGAATACCAGGCGCACAAGATGGCGGAAGATGGCAAACCTATGAGCGCCGAAGCGCTATGCGAAGTATATCGCAAACTTAACAGGAAGTATTACGTAACTACGGGTGTGCAAAACGACGATTTGATTAAATACGAATGGGCAAGAATACCGCACTTCTACAATGCATTTTACGTATATAAGTATTCTACTGGACTTATCAGCGCATTGTGTATTGCCGACAATATCCTCAAAAATGGAGAAAGCGCAGTAGAAGATTATAAGAAATTTCTCAAAGCCGGTGGAAGTATGTCTCCCGTAGAGATACTCAAATTGGCCGGCGTGGATTTGACAACCGATAAGCCTTATGAGCAGGCTATGGCGATATTTAAGGAGACTTTGGAAGAGTTGGAAAGAATGTAGGCGTATATCAGCCGTATTTTTACCATAAGGGTTATGACGCCTCCGTGGTCACATACGGCAGGTGCGCTCATTGCTCGGTTGCCGCCGTACGGATAAAAAATACGGCTAATCTCCGCACTCGCGTGCAACTTATCCAATGTCATTTCGCTTGAGCGCAGCGGAGTGGAGAAAACTAAATCCGTATCTCTATACCGTGCCCGAGGTGACAATAAATTTATTCGAGGTGATAATATTAAATATGCGTATCTATAGATACGCATATTTAATATACTTGACTGAATTACTTCTTTTATATTATTATAGAAGTCGGAGATAAATATGGCAGAAGAAAAGAGACAAAACAATATTGTGAGAAGTATGCCTTGCTCTATGGAAGCGGAGCAAGCGGTACTAGGCGCGATAATAAGCGACAACGACGTTGCTATACGCATAGTCAGTGATTTGGTTGTCGACGATTTTTATGCAAAAAATCACAAAATAATTTTTGGACAGATACAGAAGTTAAGCAAGGATAACAAGCCTATTGATATAGTTATGCTTGCAAGTTCGCTCGATAGAGAAGGATTGCTTGTCGAAGTGGGCGGAGTAACCACACTTGACGAATTGGTTGACAGTATACCTTCAACCGCTAACGTAGATTATTATGTCAATATCCTCAATATGAATTCATTGCGCAGACGTCTTATAAGAGAGTGTCGCGGAGTTATTGACAAGTGTTACGAGGAGGAAGACGCCGAGAAAGTCGTAGCGTACGCCGAGTCGCAGATTTACAATGTCGCGGAGAAGAAAGACTCTTCCTCGCTTTTGCACGTATCTAATACCACTGTCGAAGTAATGGAAAGGATAGAAAAGGCTTACAGCGAAAATGGTAGTCAGGGCGGTCTAAAAGTAGGCTTTAGAAATTTGGACGAAGCTACAAATGGATTTTTGCCCGGTCAAATGATAGTGCTTGCCGCTCGTCCGGGTTGCGGTAAAACGTCTTTTGTTATGAATATGGTAGCCAATCTTGCGAGCAAAGAAAGCAGTGAAGAAGTCGTCGCCGTATTCAACCTGGAAATGTCTGCAAGCGAACTCGTAATGAGACTCATCTCCAATATTGCCGGACTTGATTCGAGAGATTTATTGGGCGGTCTCGAGAACAAAGACAATCTTGACAAGGTTTGGGGCGCGCAGGACATATTGCAAAAGAGTAATATATATATTGACGATACGGCAGGTATCACTACCGAGCAGATTATGTCCAAATGCAGAAGACTTAAGATGCAAAAGGGCAGACTTGACCTTGTCGTAATTGACTATCTCCAACTTATCACGCCAAGCGATTCCAATAGAAGTACGTTGGAAAGCGTAAGTAAAATATCGCGTTTTATTAAAATACTTGCAAAAGAACTCAAAGTTCCCGTAATTATTCTTTCGCAGATGTCGAGAGATATTGAGAAGAGAGACGATAAAGAGCCAAAACTCTCCGACCTTAGAGATTCGGGCGCAATCGAGCAGGACGCCGATATCGTAGCCTTCCTTACTGACGGAGACTTCAACGTAGACGCCGGCAACGCGGCAATCAAACTTATGATAGCCAAGCACCGTAACGGTTCAATATGCGATTTGTATTTTGAATGGGACAAGAGTAAAATGCGCTTTAGACCCACCATTGCCACAAGAATTGCGCCAACCGTCAAGAATAACAATGCAGATATGCAGTCTGCAGGCGGTATAGACGTACCTCTTCCCGACGCTCCCGACGAAGGAGATTTCAGCGTAGGCGGAGTAGACGTATCGGATCTTTACTAACTTTGTTTGTAAAACAAAAATCAGTAAAGCGTTATATTTTGCCTATGGCAAAGTTATATAGATTGCTTCATAATCAGTATATTAAAAAGTTAGGCGCTAAGATGTACCTAACTTTTTTGTTTTTTGTCTTTTTGAGCCTAGTACAACAAAGTCAAATAATCTCTAAGATTTATTTTGTCTGCGGCTTCCACGAAACAATAGATAC
>WSNH01000067.1 GCA_013316135.1 Clostridia bacterium | reverse complement strand
ATTTTAAAGTTATCAGAGATACCGACCCCGAAGTTTGCGACGCTTTGGAATTGGAACTTACTCGTCAACAGGGCAATATCGAACTCATTGCCAGCGAGAATATCGTCACGCCGGCAGTTTTGGCAGCGGCGGGATCGCACTTGACCAACAAGTATGCGGAGGGATATCCCGGCAAGAGATACTACGGCGGTTGCGAACACGTTGATATCGTGGAAAAACTCGCTATTGAGAGAGCCTGCCGACTTTTTGGCGCAAAATTTGCCAATGTTCAGGCGCACAGCGGAGCAAACGCAAATCTTGCTACTTTTTTTGCATTGTTGCAGACAGGCGATACCGTACTCAGTATGAGCCTTGCTCACGGCGGACACTTGTCTCACGGAAGTCCGGTCAATATCTCGGGTAAGTACTTCAATATTATTCCGTATGAAGTAGAGCAATCTACAAGTATGATAGATTATGACAAAGTGGCTCAGCTTGCAAAAGAGTGCAAGCCAAAACTTATTCTTGCGGGCGCAAGCGCATATCCAAGAGCGCTTGACTTTAAGAAGTTCAGAGAAATCGCAGACAGCGTAGGCGCATATCTTATGGTAGATATGGCTCATATTGCAGGACTTGTTGCCGCAGGCTGTCACGCAAGTCCGGTGCCTTACGCAGACGTAGTTACCACTACAACTCACAAAACTTTGAGAGGACCAAGAGGCGGACTTATTCTTACCAACAACGAAGAGATTGCCACCAAGATAAACAAGGCCATATTCCCGGGTACGCAGGGCGGACCTCTTATGCACATAATTGCGGCAAAGGCCGTTGCGCTCAAAGAGGCTATGAGCGAAGAATTTAAGCAGTATCAAAGACAGATAGTCAAAAATGCGCAAGTACTCGCCAAGGCTTTGCTAGATAAGGGTATCAATCTTGTTTCGGGCGGTACGGATAATCACCTTATGCTTATCGACCTCACGTCAAAGGGTATGACCGGCAAAGAACTCGAAGCATTGCTCGACAAGGCGCACATAACAGCCAATAAGAATGCAATTCCTTTTGACACCCAAAAGCCTTTTGTCACTTCGGGCGTGCGCATAGGTACTCCTGCCGTTACGTCAAGAGGTATGAAAGAAGACGATATGCTTGTCATAGCAGATTGCATTGCAGACCTCGTTGACAACAGAGAAGAAGCGGTTGAGCGTTGTTCTAAGAAAGTTGCCGAACTTTGCAAAAAATATCCGATATACGCCAACGATATTATTAGATAAAAGATCTAACGCGGTCAACGCTTGAAAAGTTATACGTTATTTTGACCCAAGCGAAGCGTCGTGGAGAAGTCTCAATCAAATAAAACTTAACACACAAGAGTTGAATGCGCCCTATATGTTGCACACAACAAGCGGGGCGCATTTTTTATTACAAGTGATACAAAATAAAATACGCTTGATATTATCAATAGGCGTATTTTTATTTTATCTGTATAAAATCCGTTGACAAGCAAATAACATTAGAGTAAAATAAACCTAGTAAATTACTAGGGAATGAGGTCGCAATGAAATTATCTTCCAAGGCTAGATACGGACTTAAGGCAATGTGCTATATGGCAGACCGCCACGGAGAAGGCGTAATAAGTCTGTCTACAATGTCGTCTAGCATAGGCGTAAGCGAGAAGTATCTTGAACAACTCATATCCACGCTTCGCAAAGCGGGGCTCATATCCGCCAACCGCGGAGCCAACGGCGGATACTTTTTGTCCAAATCCCCCGACGATATTTCCGTGGGAGAAATAATCAGAGCGCTTGAAGACGGACTTGTGATAATCGACTGTCTGTCGGGCGAGTGCGACAGCAAATGCGGTTGTTCAACCAATCCGTGCGACGGCGACGGCAAATGCAATTGCAAGACCTACAACGTATGGAATAAATTGTACGAGGCTATCAACGACTGTTTGGACTCAATGTCACTGTCGAGTCTTATAAAGAAAGAGGTGTAATATGTCACAAGATAAGTTTATTTATTTGGATAATTCAGCCACGACTTATACCGATCCGAGAGTAATCGAAGATATGTTGCCTTACTTCGGCGAAATATACGGCAACGCTTCTTCGCAGCATTTTATGGGTCGTAAAGCGCTCAAGGCTGTAGACGAAGCCAGATCCAAGATTGCAAAGGCAATAGGAGCAAAGCCAAGCGAGATATACTTTACGTCAGGCGGAACTGAGAGCGACAACTGGGCAATCAAGGGCATTGCTCAATCCAAAGCCGACAAGGGCAAGCATATAATTACGTCTTGCATAGAGCATCCCGCTGTGATGAAGACTTGCGAAAGCCTTCAAAAGCAGGGATATGAAGTCACTTATTTGCCTGTGGATAACGAGGGCATAATCTCCCTTGACGATTTACAAAATGCTATAAGAGAGGATACTATTCTCATCTCCATAATGACTGCAAACAACGAAATGGGGGCAATTCAGCCTTTCAGAGAAATCGGCGCCATTGCAAAGAGCAGAGGTATAGTATTTCATACCGACGCTGTGCAAGCGGTTGGCAACGTGCCAATAGACGTCGTCAAAGACAATATTGATCTTTTGTCAATGAGCGGTCACAAGTTCTACGGACCCAAAGGCGTGGGCGTGCTTTATAAGCGCAACGGTTTGAAGATAGGCAGATTTATGGACGGAGGCGAGCAGGAGCGTAATCTTCGCGCGTCGACAATAAACACGCCTGCGATTGTGGGTATGGGCAGGGCTATAGAGATTGCTGTCGAAGATATGAAAAAAAATAATGCGCATATCAGCGAGATTAGAGATTATTTTGTCAAAGAAGTTATCGCAAATATCGATGAGATATATTACAACGGACCAAAAGACAACGCCAAGAGATTGCCGTCCAACGCCAACTTTTCCTTCAAGTATATCGAGGGAGAGTCGATACTTATGCATTTGGATATGGCAGGTATTGCGGTATCCAGCGGATCGGCGTGTTCGTCGGGATCGCTTGAGCCGTCATACGTACTCTTGTCAATTGGCGTACCGATAGAAGCCGCGCACGGTTCGATAAGATTTTCTTTTGGAAAAAATAATACGATCGAAGAAGCAAAATATACTGTAGAGAAATTAGTTAAGACAGTGGAGATTTTGAGAAAGATGTCGCCGCTATACAACAAATAAAGGAGTAGATATTATGTATAATGACAAGGTAAAAGAAGCGTTTGCCAATCCCAAGAACGTGGGATTTATAGAAGATGCAGACGGAGTAGGTAAAGTGGGCAATGCCGCTTGCGGAGATATAATGGAGATCAGTCTCAAGATAAAGGACGACAGAATCGTCGACGCCAAGTTCAGGACGTTTGGCTGCGCCGCTGCTATTGCGACTAGTTCGACTGCCACGGAGATGGTCAAGGGTATGACTATTGACGAGGCTTTGCAACTCACCAATGCAAGAGTCGTAGAAGAACTTGAGGGGCTTCCGCCTCAAAAGATTCACTGTAGCGTACTTGCAGAAGAGGCTATTAAAGAAGCAATTGAAGATTACAAGAAGAAAAAGAACAGCTGATAGCATTTGACCATTATTTGCCACCTTGATTTTGCAATATAATTTCTCTATGCGTACACACTATGCAAGAGAAAAGGAGGCGCTAAATTAGTGTTATGCGCAAAATTGCGTTAGCGATTTTTGCGATAAGGAGGACGGACGTTGCGCGCGTAGCAGAGTTGTGAGCGTGTTGTCTAGACGACTTAGTGTGAAATCTATAGCAAAGTTGCCGTAAAAACTTATTTGGAGACTCCTAAATCACAAAGGAGGTGAGTAAATGTTGAAAGCCGGATTGATGCTTGGCTTCGGCGCGGGCGTTTTGACTGCAGTAGTGGCTACGTCAAAAATGAAGTCGACCATTATGGAGCAGGGTAAAAAGGCAATCAAGGACAAGATAATCAAAGTTCTTGACTAACTAAGAGGGGCATATTAAGTTAATATATGGCAATTGCTCATTCTATTGCGCGTATCACTTAATTTTTGTCTCTAAAAATCTTAAAAGCGGCTGTCGCAATCTTAACTTTGTGACAGCCGCTTTTTTTATACACTTAAATACGCTTACGGTGACGAAGTGATGTATATCATAGCAGAATTGAGAAAACTCAACCGGATTAGTATTCTCTGTGACAAAAGTCGTTTTTATTGCTAGGCGGAGCGATATATTCGCTGTTTTTGTCATTGGTTTCAAATATGATATTATCTACGTTTTTGACAGCCAAATCAAAGTTGGCTTGCGTACGCACCGTCCAGCCTATCATAATCATATCGGGATTGTTCTTGCATATTCTTTGATAGTATTTGCTGGGGAGATTTTTTAGCGAAGTTGCCAAAAAGTCGACATAGCGATATTGTCTCATACTCCTTACCATAATTTTATGGAAGGTATACCAATCGCAAAGTTGTCCTAGAATTACTTCCGGGTGGTTATTAGCCCACCAACGTACGACGTAAGGGTCGAACGATTCTATGCAATAGTTGCCCTTATAGTTTTTGAGTTTTTCCCAAATTTGCGAACAGGTGATGTCGACTGCTTTAGTCGGTTTGATTTCAATTACGAGCCCGACTTGACCGTCGACAAGTTCAAGCGTCTGCTCAAGGGTGGGGATAGAGTAATCTGTGTTCATCAATTTATACTCTTTAAGTCTTGAAGAATCTACTTGAGTTGTTTTGTCGTTTAGTCCGCAAGTACGGTTAAGTTTTGGGTCGTGATGTACGATGAGTTGACCGTCGTTGGTTCGCCATACGTCAAATTCTATGCCGTAGCCGTGTTGGATAGCATTTTCAAAAGCGCCCAAAGAATTTTCGGGCAAAGTCTTGTTGTTGTGAAGTCCTCTGTGCGCCACAGGTACAGACGTCAACCATTTGGTGTTCTTTTTCATAACTTTCTCCTAATAACCTAAAGTTTCGTTGATAATGACAACGTACACATTTTCTTGGTATCTTGTGGGGTGGTGCGAAATCAAGGTAGCGTTGCAGATACAATCTTCGCTGTCGCACATACAGCACTGCCCGCTCGTGGCGCAAGGCGTATTCTTGTTGAGCCTTTTTGCATTGGGCGGAGCCGCGATATTGCGCGCTCTGTCTATCGCGCTTTCAAGGTCCGGAGATATTTTATTGTTTCCCAATACGTAGAGTATATTTTTCACGCCAAAAGACAATGCCGAAATTCTGTTTGCCGTGCCGTCTATATTGACAAAATCTCCTTCTTCGCTTAGGGCATTGGTAGAAGATAAGTACCAGTCTGACGAGTAGGCGAGTTGATAGACCTTGTCTCTAAGTTCGGGAGATACCAGGCTGTGCGAATAGACAGTATTACCTCTTTTTGCAAGCAAATTATCTAATTCAAGTTGCTTTATTGTCATACTTCCGCCGACGCCGACGCTTGCATTTTGCGGTATCAGATTAAGTACAAAGTCTAAAGCCTCTTTGCGATCTTCAAAATAAAAAGGTTTAAAACCTCTTTTGGTCAAATTGGTAAGTACTTTTTGAATTTGCATAATGTCCTTTTGCCATCCGCTGGATCTGGATATTTGAGTATCTTTTATTTTTGTAATTATTGATGGCGTAATATTATTATACTAAATATATTTGCTAAAATCTAGATTTTTTTATATAATAAAAATGAAAAATTAAAAGACGGTAGAGGAAGTTATGCCTAAAGATCAATCCAACATCAGGAATTTTTGTATAGTAGCTCACATAGACCACGGTAAAAGCACTCTTGCCGACTGTATTATGGACGTCACGCAGACGGTTGCCAAGAGAGACGCAAAAGAACAACTTCTCGACAGTATGGATATCGAGAGGGAGAGAGGCATTACTATCAAACTTACGCCAGTGACTATGAAGTATAACTACGAGGGCAAGGAGTATACTTTCAATCTCATTGATACGCCGGGGCACGTCGATTTTACTTATGAAGTATCGCGTTCGCTCAAGGCGTGCGAAGGCGCAATCTTGATCGTCGACGCGTCGCAGGGAATAGAGGCGCAGACTTTGACCAACGTTTATCTTGCGCTTGACAACGATTTGGAGATTATACCGGTAATAAATAAGATAGACCTACCTTCGGCAAGACCGGACGAGGTCAAGGCGGAGATAGAAGACGTAATTGGGCTTGACGCGCAGAATGCGCCGCTTATATCGGCAAAGGAATGTGTAGGAATAGAAGAAGTGCTCAAGCAAGTAATAGAACTTTTGCCGCCTCCGAGCGGTAGTTACGACGCGCCGTTCAAAGCGTTGATATTCGATTCTTATTACGACTCTTATAAGGGCGCAATTTCTTTCATCAGAGTCTTTGACGGAGAGGTCAAGGCGGGAGACAAAATTAGAATGTGCGTCACCGGCAAGGAATTTGAAGTCACCGAAGTGGGAGTATTCGTGCCAAAAATGCAAGCAAGAGATACTTTGTCGGCGGGAGACGTGGGCTATCTTTGCGCTAGTATCAAGAACGTCAGCGATACGAAAGTCGGCGATACGATACTTATGGCAAACGACAAGACTTCAAAGCCGCTCGACGGATACAAAGAGGCTTCGCCTATGGTATTTTCAGGCGTATATCCTGCGGACGGCTCGAAGTACAACGATCTCAAAGACGCATTGGAGAAACTCAAACTTAACGACGCGTCGCTTATGTACGAGCCTGAAGTATCGACTGCGCTGGGTTTTGGCTTTAGATGCGGATTTTTGGGGCTTTTGCATATGGAAATCATACAGGAGAGGTTGGAGAGAGAATTCGACCTCGACTTGGTGACGACCGCGCCAAGCGTGTCGTATAAAGTCATCAAGACCAACGGTGAGGAACTGATTGTTTCCAATCCTTCCAACTTACCTCCTGCGGGCGATATTGACCGTATGGAAGAACCCGTCGTCAACGCATTCATTTACACTCCGCCCGAGTACGTCGGATCTATTATGGAACTGTGTCAGGACAAGCGCGGAGAATTTATCAATCTCACTTATCTTGATACGACGAGAGTACGCATTGACTACGTTATGCCGCTCAACGAAATAATATACGATTTCTTTGATACGCTCAAGTCTCGTACGCGGGGTTATGCAAGCCTTGACTATGAGATTGCGGATTACAAAAAAAGCGACCTCGTAAAATTGGATATGTTGCTCAACGGCGAAATTTGCGACGCATTGAGCCTTATCGTGCACAAAGACAAGGCTTACGCGAGGGGCAGAGGTATTGCGGAGAAGTTAAAGGACGTAATACCCAGACAGTTGTTTGAGATACCAATTCAAGCGGCAATAGGCGGCAAAGTAATTGCGAGAGAAACCGTCAAGGCAATGCGAAAAGACGTGCTTGCCAAGTGTTATGGCGGAGATATTACTCGTAAGAAAAAACTTCTTGAAAAACAAAAAGAAGGCAAGAAGCGTATGCGTCAGGTCGGCTCTGTCGAAGTGCCGAGCGAAGCCTTTATGTCTATTCTTAAGATTTGAGTTTGGAGAGAAGGGAGGCGTCGTAATTTTACACGGCAATAAAG
>WSNH01000003.1 GCA_013316135.1 Clostridia bacterium | reverse complement strand
GCAAAGGCTATATTTTAAAATCACATTTTATCTTATAATTTGAAAAATAGATGATAAAGTCTTCATGAAACAACCCTAATGCCTTTTCTATGGGTTTTGACTTTGGGGATATCCTGTGTTAGAATGTAAATCAGGGAACAGATAATATGAGACATATCAGATTATAATATCTGGTATGTCTTATTTTTCTACATATAAAGAGTATTCACAAATAACAGGGAGGAGAATAGATGTCGCTGCAATTTATATTCGGGCCGTCGGGTTCGGGCAAATCTTATCATCTTTATCATCATATCATTGAGGAGTCGATCCGTCATCCGGAGCAGAATTATATCGTCCTGGTTCCGGAGCAGTTTACCATGCAGACGCAGAAGGATCTGGTCACCATGCACCCGAGAAAGGGTATCATGAATATTGACGTCCTGAGCTTTGGAAGACTTGCTTACCGTGTCTTTGAGGAAACGGGAGGAGAGCTTCTTCCGGTTCTGGACGATGAGGGGAAGAACCTGATCCTTCGGAAGATTGCGGGGGATTATGAGGATGAACTGAGCGTTCTGAAAGGGAATATGAAGAAGTTGGGGTATATCAGTGAGGTAAAGTCTGTCATCTCCGAGTTTACGCAGTATGATATCAAGGATGAGGAGATCGGTCAGGTCATGGAAGCCGTCGGAAGTCAGTCCAGGCTTTATTATAAGTTGAAGGATATCCGTATTCTCTACCAGGGGTTTGCAGAATATCTAAAGAAAAAATACATCACGAAGGAAGAGCTGCTGGATGCCTTAAGCCGTGTGGTGAGCCAGTCTGAGATGCTTAAGAACAGTACCGTGGTGCTGGATGGTTTCACAGGATTTACTCCGGTGCAGAACAGGCTTCTTATGGAGCTTTTGATTCATTGCCGTAAGATGATCGTGACGGTGACTATGGATGCCAGGGAGAATCCTTACGTATACAGGCATCCGTATCAGTTATTCGCCCTCAGCAAGCATATGACGGCGACTCTGATCAAGCTGGCGAAAGAGGCAAAAGCTGAAGTGGAGGAGCCGGTATGCCTGTACGAGGAACCGGTATATCGTTTTCGGGGAAATGCAGCCCTCGCGTTTCTGGAGAAGAATCTCTTCCGGTACAAGGCGGGAACGTATGCCGGCGGGCAGGAAGCCATCCGTCTTCATGTCGCAAGGAACCCGGGGGAAGAAGCTATGGCGGCGGCGGGATCTATCCGCAGATTCGTGAGGGAAGAGGGACTTCGCTACCGGGACGTCGGTGTAATCGTAAGCAATATGGAGGTATACGGGGATTATCTGGAGCGTGCGTTTGCGTTATATGATATTCCGGCATTCATGGATCACAAGAGGAATATCCTTCTGAATTCCTTCGTGGAATATGTCCGAAGCCTCTTGAATCTGGCGGAGCAGAACTTTACTTATGAGAGTGTGTTCCGTTTTCTTCGGACGAATCTGGCGGGATTCACCTATGAGGAAGTGGATGAACTGGAGAATTACGTCCTGGGGCTTGGAATCAAAGGCTATAAGCGCTGGCAGGAAAGCTGGGTCCGCCGTCTGAAGGGGATGAAAGAGGATGAGCTTGCGCATATGAATCATCTGCGGGTAATGCTGGTCGAGAAACTGGATTCCCTGATGTTTGTATTAAAGCAGCGGCAGAAGACGGTGAAGGATATTACTCTTGCGCTCTATGAATTCATGGTTCGGGAGAATCTGCAGATCAGGCTTAAGAGACAGGAAGAAGAATTTCAGGCGGAGGGAGAACTGGCGCTTGCGAAAGAGTATGCCCAGGTCTACCGGATTCTGATTGAGCTGTTTGACAAATTCGTGAGGCTTCTGGGAGACGAGAGGGTTTCTCTGGATGAATATTGTAAATTGCTGGACGCAGGACTGGAGGAAGCCAGAGTCGGCGTGATCCCGCCGACTCCCGATCAGGTAGTTGTGGGGGATGTGGAACGGACCAGGCTGAAAGACATCCGCGCGCTGATCTTCCTTGGGGCGAATGATACCAACCTTCCGGGGGCTCTTTTGCGGACCGGTCTGTTATCCGAACGTGACCGGGAGCATTTTCAGAAAGAGAAGCTGGCGTTGTCGCCGGGGGGGAAGGAAAAGGCATATATTCAGAAATTCTATCTCTATCTGAATTTGACTAAGCCGTCCGAAAGGCTGGAGGTCTATTACAGCAAGGTGTCTGCTGAGGGGAAAAGCATCCGTCCTGCTTATCTGGTTCAGGAGCTTCAGAGGATGTATCCCGGGCTGACGGTGCGGGATGATGAGGAGAATACGCTTGCCGGGCGGGAGATCACGGAGGAAATCGGGCTTGAATATCTGATTCGTGGTTTCCGCGGCGCAAGGGACAGAGCGGACGCCGCGTGGAGCGAACTCTATACATGGTATAAGAAGGATGAGAGATGGCGGCAGAAGGTGGAGAGCCTCCTTGCGGCAGGATTTTACAAAAAGCCAATGGACGGACTGACCGAGGCGGCGGCAAAGAAGCTCTATGGGGAACATTTTGAGGACAGTATTACGAGGATGGAGCGGTTCGCCGTCTGTGCGTTCGCCCACTTCCTGACTTATGGGCTGAACCTGACAGAGAGGCAGCAGTATGAATTCCAGGCGGTGGATCTGGGCAATGTGTGCCACGGCGCGTTGGAGAGGTATTCCAGGAAAGCGGAGCAGGAGGGAGGCTGGCTTGCCCTGAGTGAAGAGCAGCGGAATCAATATATAGAAGAGAGTGTGGAGGAGGCTGTCACGGATTACGGCAATTCGGTGTTATATAGTTCTGCAAGGGACGAATATATGATCGTCCGTATGAAGCGGCTTCTTACACGGACGGTCTGGGCGCTGACCAGGCAGCTTGAGGCGGGGGATTTTACTCCCTCTGCCTATGAATTCCGGTTCTCTAACGGGAAGATTGACCGTATCGATACCTGTGAAGAGGACGATAAGGTCTATGTAAAGGTTCTGGATTATAAGACCGGGAGTAAGGCTTTTGACGTAGTTTCCCTCTGTCACGGACTGCAGCTTCAGCTTATGGTTTATATAGATGCGGCGGTTAAGCAGGAGAAGAAAAGGCATCCGGATAAAGAAGTGATTCCGGCAGGGGTGTTCTATTACCGTATCTCAGACCCGGTAATCGATAAGCAGAAGGAACGGACGGAGGATGAGATCTTGAAGGAATTAAGGCCGGACGGACTGGTCAGTCTTAAGGATGATACGCTTGAGCATCTTGATCACAGGAAAAGCGGGGAATCACTGGTAATTCCGGTGAAATATACCAGGGACGGCAGTCTCGGCAAAGGGTCTAAAGCGGTGCCGGAAGAGGAATTCCGCCTGATGATGGAACATGCGGCGAAGAAGATAGCGCAAGCCCACCGGAGGATCTTAGAGGGGGAGACGGACGCGCTGCCTTACCGGAAGGGACAGGAGACGGGGTGCGATTACTGTAAATACAGGCATATCTGCGGGTTTGACGTGAAGATCCCGGGATATGGATACCGTGATATCGGACAGATGAGTAAGGAACAGGCAATCGCGTCGATGGAAGCAGAAAGAGAGAAAGGAATAGATTAAGTATGAGTGTTAAGTGGACGGAGGACCAGCAGAGGGTTATAGATCTGAGAGACAGGAATATTCTGGTATCTGCCGCCGCAGGTTCGGGTAAGACGGCGGTTCTGGTAGAGCGAATCATTACGATGCTGACTTCGGGCGGGCATCCGATCGATGTGGACCGTTTGCTGATCGTGACGTTTACCGAGGCAGCGGCGTCGGAGATGAAGGAGAGGATCCGGGGCGCGATAGAGAAGAAGCTTATGGAACGGCCGGACGACGAGCATCTGAAGCAGCAGGCGACTCTGATACATAATGCATATATTACGACGATTCATAGTTTCTGCCTGTCTGTTGTCCGTGATCATTTTCCGGTGATAGGCATTGATCCCAGTTTCCGCATCGGAGAAGAGGGGGAGTTAAAGCTTCTGAGACAGGATGTGTTAAGGGAGATGCTGGAGGAGCGTTACCAGGAGGGAAGCAGCCGTTTTCTTGACTTTACCCTGGCGTATGGGAGCGGAAGGAACGATAAGAAGATTGAAGATCTGATTCTTAGAATCTATGATTATTCCCGGAGCTATCCGGACCCGGAGGCGTGGATTACCCGGTGCGTTAAGGCTTATGAGGCCGAAAAACTCGAAGAACTGGAGGACAGCGAGATGGTCCGTCTGGCTATGGAGAATACGGCGGAATACTTAAAGGAGGCAGGGGAACTTCTGGATGCGGGGCTTTCTGTCTGCCGGGAGGCGGACGGCCCGGCGGCTTATGAGACGACATTATTGAAAGACCGGCAGGTTGTGGAGGGGATGCTTACTGTCCATGATTTTAGGGAAATGACCAGGATCGTGAAAGGCGTCTCCTGGGCGAGGCTTGCCGCGAATAAGGATAAGACGGTCTCGGAAGAGAAGACTGCTCAAGTTAAGGCGATCCGGGATGAGGTCAAGGGAATCGTGAAGGATCTGGCGGGACAGTATTTTTACCAGGATGCGGAAGGGATGATAGAGGATATAAAGGCATGCCGGCCGGCGATGGAGGAGCTGGCGCAGCTTGTACGGGAATTTTCCGATCGATACGAGGAGAAGAAGCGCACCCGGAATATGATTGATTTCTCGGATATGGAGCAGTATGCGCTGAAGATACTGACAGAAGAGACGGAAAACGGGCCGGTTCCGTCTGCGGTAGCGAGAGAGTATCAGGAGCAGTTTGAGGAGATTATGATCGACGAGTATCAGGACAGCAATCTGATACAGGAGGCGATCCTGACCAGTATCTCCACCGTATCTTCCGGGCGCTACAATATATTTATGGTGGGAGATGTGAAACAGAGTATCTATCGGTTCCGTCTGTCGAGGCCGGAACTTTTCATGGAAAAATTCCGTACATACACGCTGGCAGAGGACGGGGCAAAGCAGAGGATCGACCTGCATAAGAATTTCCGGAGCAGGAAGGAAGTCTTGGACAGCGTAAATTATATCTTCCGGCAGATCATGACGCAAAAGCTTGGAAAAATCGCATATGATGACCAGGCGGCTCTGTATGTGGGGGCGGAGTATAAGCCGGGGAAGGATTTGGAGATGGAAGTACTGGTGATTGACAGTGATCTGGAAGAATGGGAGGAAAGCGGCAAGGCGGACGGAGAGGAGCCGTCAGGCATGGAGCGCATGGAAGAAAAACCAGGCGGCAGGATCACGGAGCGTGAATTGGAGGCGAGGGCGATAGCCGCACGAATCCGCAGGCTGTGTGAAGACCATCAGGTAATCGATAAGAAGACCGGAGAATTCCGGCCGGTGCGGTACTCTGATATCGTGATTCTGATAAGGAGCGTGAAAGGGTTCGCCGATGTATTTACAGAAGTGTTGAACCGCGAGGGGATTCCGGCGTACGCGGGCACCAGAGAGGGGTATTTTGCCACACAGGAGATCGGCGTATTGTTGGATTACCTGCAGGTATTGGATAACAGGCAGCAGGACATCCCCCTGGCTGCGGTGCTTAGATCTTCTTTCGGTATGCTGACAGAGGAAGAGCTTGCCGCCATAAGTTCAACGTTCAAGGAGATGCGGTTCTGTAAAGCGGTAGCGCGTTACCGGACAGAGGGGAAGGAGCAGAAGATCCGGGAGAAGTTGGAACGCTGCCTGGGGCAGATGGACACGTTTCGGCAGATCGTGCCGTATACGCCTATGCATGAACTGCTGTGGAGGATATTAAAAGAAACGGGGTATGGAGATTATGTGTCCGCCCTTCCGGGAGGAGAACAGCGAAGGGCGAATCTCGATATGCTGGTGGAGAAAGCCAGGGCATATGAAGCCACCAGTTATAAAGGGCTGTTTCATTTCGTACGGTATATCGAGCAGCTTAAGAAATATGACGTGGACTACGGAGAGGCGAGTATCGAAGATGAGCAGTCGGATACGGTGCGGGTGATGACGATACACAAGAGCAAGGGCCTGGAATTTCCGATCGTGTTCGCGGCAGGCATGGGAAAGAGGATCAATATGCAGGATGCCAGAAGCAGCGTAGCTCTCCATGCCAGATTGGGGGTAGGGCTGGATGCGGTAGATATTGAGAAGAGGACAAAGAGCCCGACGATTGTCAAGAAGGTTATGCAGAAAGAAGAGGCGCTGGACGGGCTTGGGGAAGAACTGAGGGTTCTGTATGTGGCGTTCACCCGGGCGAAAGAGAAGCTTATCATTACCGGAACCCTGTCAAATTCCGAGAAGAAGCTTAAGGGGTATGAACTGATAAAAGAGCGGGAGGAAGAAGCCTTATCTTTCGGCCGTCTGAGTAAGGTCGTAACCTATTGGGACTGGATTCTCCCGGCGCTTGTGCGGATGACGGATGACGTACCGATTGTAAAAAAGGTCTTAAGATTTGAGGATATAGTGAGGGATTCTGTTGAAGAAGAGACGGCGGGCAGACTTGAGCGGGCCGCGCTTATGAATTGGGATACAGAAATTGTCTACGATTCAGGACTTCATGAAGCGCTGAAGGAACAGTTCTCCTATCGTTACCCGTATGGCAAAAGCAGGCAGCAGAAGCTTAAATTTACCGTATCTGAACTTAAAAAACGGGTCTATCTGGCTGAAACTTTCGGGGAGGAATCCGAAGAGTACGGAGAGTTGCCGTATGAAGAGCCGGATGTCGTTCCGTTGATTCCAAAGTTTCTTCAAGAAGAGGAAGAACTGGCAGGGGCAGGAAGGGGTACTGCATATCACAGGCTGATGGAGTTGCTGGATTTTTCCGGGGAGTATGATGAAGAAGGACTTAAAAGATGCATGAAAGAATTTGTGGAGGCGGGAAAGATGCGGCAGGATATGGCGGACTGTATCAGACCTTCGGATATCCTGCATTTTCTTACAAGCCGGTCAGGGCAGCGGATGAAGGATGCGGCTGTCCGGCATGCGCTCTGGAAGGAACAGCCTTTCGTCCTCGGCGTGGACGCAAGGGAGATCTATCCCAGGGAGCAGGAAGGGGAACAGATCCTGGTACAGGGTATCATAGATGTGTATTTTGAGACGGACGGCGAGCTGGTGGTACTGGATTATAAGACGGATAAGGTCCGGCGGGCAGAAGAGCTTGTGGAGAGATACCATGCCCAGCTTGACTATTATGCGAAAGCGCTGGAGCAGATGACTCAGAAAAAGGTGAGAGAGAAGATTATCTATTCTTTTACACTCAGGGAAGAGATACAGATAGGAAATGATAAGGAGGAGATACAGATAGGAGATGATAAGGAGGAGATGAGGGGGAGATGAATACAGGGGCAGTATTTATTTATCTGACGGTGATGAATGTGCTGGGATTCGTGATCTTCGGGTATGATAAACGGTGCGCGGTGCGGCGCCGGTGGCGAGTATCGGAAAAGACGCTTCTGTGTGCCGCGCTTCTTGGGGGGAGTATCGGGGCTTATATAGGGATGCAGGTGTTCCGGCATAAGACCCGTCATTGGAAATTCCGGGCCGGAATTCCTGTGATGATATTGATACAGTATGGATTTATAATTTTAAAGTGGTTTAGTTGACTGTTCGAATGCTTATTCATCGAGTTTTTAGCTTCTAATTTAACATTGTATTAATAATACAATTATGATACAATTGCATTATTAATACAATGGAGGTGTAACATGGCAACATTACAAATTCGTATTGATGATACATTAAAAAAGCAAGCTGATTCACTGTTTTCCAGTCTGGGATTGGATACTTCAACGGCAATACGCATTTTTTTGAATGCGTCTATTGAAAATGATGGAATTCCTTTTACCGTAAGACATAAGGCAATTCCCTTATCTCTTCAAGAGGCGGTTTACGATAGTAGATTTCGTAAAAATCTAAATGGTCCTTTTGATAGTGCAGAAGATGCCGTCGCGTCCATGCTAGAGGAGTAATTTATGTATAAAATTATATTACGCCGTCAGGCTGAGCCAGAAGCTAAAACCTCTTTTAAGATGTGCTTACATTTTAAAAGGGGTTTTTATGATATAGGAAACTTCGTTCCCTATATTATAAAAACCCTCCGGGAGGATGCGCACTCGCACAAGAGGTAAAATATTGCTTCGCAATTGTGCTCGGCGCACAAAGTGCCCAAGCCCCTCATGAGTGAGGGGTAGGGGAGCAGAAGTGGGCTTGTCCACTTTGTTCTATCGGGAAGGAGAACGTATCATGAGATTAGATAAATTTTTGAAAGTATCGAGAATAATCAAACGCAGAACAGTTGCCAACGACGCTTGCGACAGCGGAAGAGCGCAAATCAACGGTCGGCAAGCCAAGGCGGGAACGCAAGTAAAAGTAGGTGACGTGGTAACTATGTTTTTTGGTGACAAAGAATTTTCTTTCAAGATTTTGCAAGTCAACGAAAATGCAAAAAAGCAAGAATGCAGCGATATGTATGAGGTCATAAGCGATGAAGTTTGACGTAATACTTGCGTGCGGAGGTATGGGCGAAAGATGCTGTCTTGGGTACAATAAACTACTGCTCAACGCGGGCGGCACTACTCTGCTTGAGAAAACTATTAACTGCTTTTGCCACAATGATATATCAAAGATAATTGTTGCCTACAACGCAAACGATAAGGCTACGGTTGAAAGTATCGTCCGAGGCAGGGATAATATAATACTATGCGAAGGCGGAGCAAGCCGCAGTCAATCTATTTCAAACGCGCTTAAATGCGTGGAAGAAGATTGCGACTTTGTGATAATACACGACGGCGCAAGATGCTTTTTGCCCAAAGAGTGTCTTGAGAAAGGTATGCAAAACGCTATAGCATATGGCAACAGCGTGCTTTATGTCAACAGCGTTGATTCTTTGCGTATCTTGGACGCCGATAGATCCCAACCAATAGCACGCTCTAAAATAGTACGCGTACAGACTCCGCAAATATTCAAAAAGGACGAAATAGTCAAGGCTTACGCTCTGGCAGACGGCAATGACTTTTCCGACGACGCTACGCTGTATGAAGAGTATATCCAAAAGCCGATTCATTTGACTTACGGCAGCGAGGAAAATATAAAGGTCACGACTCCGTCTGATTGCAAAAATCTCAACAGCGGACTTTTGATAGGCAACGGTTGGGACACGCATAGACTTGACTTTGGCAGAAAGTTGATACTGGGCGGCGTGCAAATACCGCACGACAAAGGGCTTGTTGCGCACAGCGACGGCGACGTGTTGATACACGCAATAACGGACGCTATACTCTCCGCTATGCACGAGCGAGATATAGGCGTACTATTCCCCGATAGCGACGACAGGTATAAGGATATAAGCAGCGTAAAATTATTGCAAGAAGTGCTTAATCTGGCAAAGTCAAAAAAACTTGCCGTCAAATCAGTTAGCGCGGTCATTATGGCGCAAAAACCAAAACTATCCCCGCATATCCCAGCAATTCAAAGTAATCTTGCAAATATAATGGGTACTGAAGAAAACTGCGTGAGCATCTCTGCCACCACTACCGAAAAATTGGGTATGGCAGGTCGCGAAGAAGGAATAAGCGTAAGCAGTGTGGCGGTGCTGCGCCAATTATGATTTTGAATAAAAAGAAAGAGGGAATAAAATTATTTCCTCTTTCTTATTTACTTTTTTTATTGCGACTGCTTGCCCTTTGCTTAACGTAGTCTTGAATAGTGATTATCATATCTTTTATCATTATCATAGAAATAAAACCTGCAATGGCAATTAAGAACAATAGTGGGATTATCGCTCCAATACTGCCTTTAGAAACTCCGCTTGATAAAATGCAATATAGAATTACAATGCCCCACAGAAATATCATTGACGGAATATATAATGTAAGGAATTTATGCCAATGCGACGTAGGATACTTGGCTTTTAATATAGGACGCAAAGCCAATATGCACAACGCTAAAACCGACGCTACTATTATTCCTATTCCTATATAGATAAACATTTGGTCAGCTATAGGAGATACGACTTCAGTCGGGTCGCTTGGATTGACGTATATCGTAATCTCTTCTCCAACTTCATAAGGTATCGGATTAACGCCAACTCGACTCTCTATCGTATACTCTTTACCGTCATAGACGTATTTGAACACAGGATACGGCGACCAATGAGAAGGGTGATAAGTTTTACCGGTATAATACGAAGAATGATATCTCCATTCATACTTTACTATTGTTGCTTGCGTGGAAACAAAACTCTTGTCTCTAAATAAACTTGGCTTCGCTCCGTAAATTATGAGAAAAACGCCAACGAATAATATTAAAACAAAAATTACAATAGGCGCGATCGCGCCACGAACCGAAGCGCGCGTTCTAATATCTTTCTCATACACTTCGACAGGGACTTCTATAAATGACCTTTCGGTATTTATCTCGTCATTTCCATTGTCATTTATATGTTTTTTATTTTTGTACTTGCCTCTCATACGCTTATTATAACATATAAATTAGATTGAGAAAAGTAATTGAGATTAGCGCTTTTTATATTTTGACTGCTGTTTGAAGAGTTCGGGGTTCCGCTCTTTGAACTCTTCCAATTTCTTTAACCTCTCGTCAATTTCAGCAACTTTTTGGGCGATTCTTTTTCGTCTATTAGTATTTTCTACGATACTCTTTATCATTACTATTGAAATAAATACAGATAAAATTAACGCTACTATAAAGACAATCAACGCATTTATATTCCACGCCGAATGCGCTTTCATCATAATAGCCGACACGATAGTAACCGACCAAACGAAAATGGCAAACGGCAAATAACGTCCAACATAGTCTGTCCAATCGGCTTTTGGATACGCCACATCCAATACCGGCGCAGTAGTAAAACACAAAGCGCAAAAAGATATGACCAACATCAAACTGCCAAAAATAAAGAAAAACTGCGTAGTTGCTTGGGATTCGAATTCTTCGGGATTGCTTGGATTGACGTAAATTGTAACGGTATCGCCTAATTTATATATGGGTGAACTGCCTCCGGTCTTGTCTGCAACGCTATACTCTATTCCGTCAAATTCGTATTTGAAAACCGCGTGATAGAAAGTCTCTGTTTTGTTATTTTCCTCATCGTATTTTTCTTGAACTTCTTGACTGACTACAACCGCCTCGGTTTTCACCCAATTATTATGGCGAAACTCTTTTCTTACTCCGCTGTAAATTAAAAACACAATACCGCCGCAAAATAATAGGCCAAAAATTATCCACGCCACAATAGCATTGCGTATTGCTTTGCGCAATTTATTCTTTCTGCTTCTTTTATCAATGGCTTCTTGTGAATCTTCGACAACTGTTACTTCTTGTGAATTTATATTAGTAACTTTCACCATATCGTTCCTAATGCGCGGAATTGTCGCTTGATAATTCTTTTTTCTCTTTAATAAACTCTTTGAGCGCTTTAATATATTTCTTAATTAAAATAATTTCAGAAAATACGAGTACTGCGACTACGCAAAGACCGATAAACGTCAATACCATCGCAGGAAATATTTTTGCGCTCTCCAACGTAAAACTTACGACAAGATACTTTGCCGAACATACGAAAATAAGTATTGCGACTATCGCAACGGCTATTACGCCAATACCGCCGATAACGCTAAACGGCGTAATATAAAGCCACTGATATAACTTCATATCTTTTTTTGCTTTGTCTTTGCTCTTGTTTTCCATAAGATTATTTTAACATACTATAATAATTTTGAAAAGAGTTTTAAGAAAATTAAATTGACGCAAATAATATTAAGTCTTTCAAATACGCGTCGTTTCGCTCAAGGCGAGGTATTTAGTATAGGTTTTGACAATTTACGTCATTTTGAGCGTAGTCGATGAATCTAATCAGTTTATTTTAAATACGTTGAGATTTTCCACTTCACTACGCTTAAGCGAGAAGACGCGCAAGTATCAAAGCATTTTATCGTCAAAACTTTGGAATTATATAATGAAATACAATCGCGATGACTACGGCGAATACGAAAAGTCCGCCGACGATTGCAAAATTCTCTTTGATATGCTTATTGGCCTTGAAAAGAAATGCTATGCCAAGTCCGGCATTGACAATAAGCCCTCCAAGACAGGAGCCAAAAGAAATTGCTCCGCCGAGAAAAAGTTCTGTGATAATCACGCTTGACGCGCAATTGGGAATAAGTCCGACAAGAGTGACTAATATAGGTTGCAATACTCCGCTCTTAGACATAAATTCGGCAAGCCGCTCTTCTCCGACATAATATACTATAACTCCCATAATAATATTGATGATAAGAATATACGCCAAAATCTTGAGGGTGTGCAACAGAGGATGCACAAGATACTTCTTGACTTTGCTTTCCTTTTTATCGTCAATATGATGTCCGCAACATCCTTTGTGTATATCTACTTCTTCGTCTTCGCGCTCATCTTCTTGAGAATGTTCGCGTTCGTGATTATGCTCGTGTTTTTCGTGATTATGCTCTTCGATAGCGTCTTCGGTTTTGATAATTTGCGATTGTTTTTTTCTCGCGTATCTTAAAGTCAAATCAATTGCATAACCTACAGCAAGAGCCAACACAAACTTAGATAATATCAACGCAAGAAGTTTGAGCCACACGCCCTGCTCGTTGATATGTGAAAAAAGTATCGGTAAAGCCTCGTCAGACGTAGCAATGAAAACTGCCAGCAACGCTCCAAGCGTGATTTGTCTTCGAGAATATAAATCAGACGCAAGCACTGAAAAACCGCATTGCGGAACTATGCCAAAACCTGCGCCGACTGCCACAGCGTAGTTAGATTTGAGTTTTGAGTTCATTTTGACGGCAATCTTTTGTTCGACAAGTTCTATCAGGATATAAAATACTAGCAATATCCAAGACAACTTGATTGTATCCAAAAATGCGTCAAGCAAGACGTCCCACATAGTTAAATCCTTTTGTTGAGTATAGACATTATAAAGCAAAACTCAAATTTCTCAAAATAAAACAAGGAAAAAAATAAAATAAATATTTACATCGTTAAGCCGCTTTTTGAAGCGACGTCTCTGCGCCACTCTTGGGCAACGAAAGAATAATCGTAATTATCGAGCCTTCCCTATATACTTTGTTTTCTTCGTCGATAATATCGCTGACATCGCCTATCAGACTGTATCTTGAGATTTTTGCCTTAATGCTGCCAACTCTCTTTCTGTAAGCGTTAAGCGCCTCTTCTATCTTAGTAATTGCCATATCTTTTCCAAGCATAATGCAGAATGACATTCCTTCAAGAGTATCTATATTCTTGTCAATATATTCAAATACATAACTCATCTCATCCACTTCGCTGTATCCTTGCAGAGCGTCTCCGTCGATATACAAGTCGAAAGTATGAGTATATTCGGTATATGTACCAAGCCAAATGTTTCCGCTTGTAAATTCAAGTTGCATCTTAAAGTTGGCATAATAGTTATACTCGCTGTCTGCGACATATTGGGAATATTGATCGGAGTTATAGTTGTCTATCTCCGACCTCTCAAAATCAGTAAACAAGAAGTATTTTCCATTGACATATTCATAATAATTTACGTCGGCTTCATTCTTAACTCCAACGACTCTGTTACCCCAAGTGGAGTCGGATAAAAACCACTCTCCCATTAACTGAATTTTGTTCCAAGCGTGTCCGGCGTCGCCTTCTTCGGCGTCTTTTAATTTGCCCGTAACGCGAATGCAGTCTATTCCTTCAATTTCGCACATCACAGAATACGCCTTAGACAGCCCATCACACACTGCCGAGCCGTTGAGAACGCCTTCGAGATAAAACGCATTGTATTTATAACTTGCCTGCGGCAATGTCGTATAAGCGACATTGTTGTCATAATACACGTTGATAACAAGCCAATCAAATATTGCCCTTGCCTTCTGCAAATCCGTCATTCTGTCGTCGCATACGGCGCGCATAATTTCTTTGAACTTGCCGTATATTCTATAAGCGATAGAACCGCTTACCGGCAATGGACGGTAACCGTGCGAAAGCACATAAAAGAGTTGGTCAGACGTAGAACACTCATATGTCTTGTCGACATAATTTATTGCAAAGTTGTCAAAGTTGGCACTTCGGTTGCTGACATAATTATCAAATACGTGACCTATCTGAGGATAATAATCTTCTTGAGCAGTTGCCGAAAGAGTTGCTTGCTCGCTTACATTTAGATTCATCCAAACCGAGCCCGTATTATTGGAATAGCCTTTGTAAGAAACGCCTATCATTTTGGGAAAAGTACACTCTTCAAGCGCCTTGATAAATTCCGCCTTAATGTTTTCTGAGCCTTTGACATAAGTAATGCTCTTTGGGTTTTCCACGGTAATATTATGAAAGTATATAAACTCTACGTAAGCCAGCATATCTTCATAACTGTCAATAGACTTTATATCATTGATAGAATGCCAACCTTTATCCAAAAAACCAGAGTATATTTTGTCTTCCCAGCGAGCATAAAGCGTCAAGTCATCGTCGGGCATATAATGTAAATTGTGCCTTATTGTCATATCTTCGTCAATATACCAAACAAGTTTTTGACTACCGTCGGCAGACAGTACCTCGTCGGGTCTTGTCAAAACAGTACCCGGATAAAGCATTACTTCTTGATATTCTCCGGTTATGTCGGACGGCAGAACGTACGACAGTGTTTTCTTATAATCAAAATCTACGAATTTGGCGTAAAGTATGAGATTGCTGGCAACGCTCGATAAAGAAGTCAACTTCTCATCAAAATCTTTGTCAAGATACCAACCGACAAACATCTTGTCGTATCTTGTGGCGTCTTGCAATTGGAAAGTATCCTCAACCGTATATTCCGATTTATTGAGAGGGCTATTTTCTCCACCGTTGAGAATATACTCGACAGTATAAGTTATTGCAGAAAACTTTGCGATAAAAGTCGCGCCTTGTTGCGGCAGAGAGTCTAAATCCTCAAAATTCACATCTTCGCCTTCATAAGTCCAGCGCAAAAATTCATAGCCGCGTTTGGTTACGATGGGTACGGCAATTTGGTCTACGCTCTTTATTTTTTGATAAAGACTTCCGCTGACGAGTTCTGCGCCTGCTGCGGAAAACATATATATTATAAATTCTTCTTTGTCGTCCGGGGTCGGAGTAACGTCACCGCTTGGCGAGTCCGGCTTTTGATTTTCCAATTCTTTGACAATATCAAACTCTTTCGTCGCCTCTCCTTTAAATTTACCTTTGCCGGTTATCTTGATTTGTCCTTTGCCTATCTCTATATTATCAAAATAATCCACGTCGTAATCAGTACCGAGTTCTAATACCTTATTGAAGTATTTGACTCTTACGTCGGGTCTTATTTCCTGTCCGGTATACTGATACGCCGCGGCAGACAATGAGATATCGCACTTAGATATATCTGTCTTAAGCGCGTCGTCAATTCCGCTCAAATTACAAGCCGTCAGCGAAATCAACGCTACAAACAACAAAATCAATATTAAGGCTACGCGTCTGTGTGTCTTTTTCATATATGATTCTCCGGCAAATATGCTTCAAGTCTATATATCGGCATATCCATATCAGTATATTTCACTTCGTGTTCGGTCATTATATTACTCTTGAAGTCGGAACGGTGCAAATCAAGAGTGAGATTTTTGAGCGCAAATCCGTTTTGCGACAATTCGCAAATAGAATATTCAAACATTGTCTTATTGTCCGTCTTGTGATATATCTCTCCGTCTTGCGTCAAAATATCTTTGTATATCTGCAAGAATTTTCTATTAGTCAGTCTTTGTTTCTCATATCCCTTTTGAGGAAGCGGCGTAGGAAAATTGATATGTATGCGCGATACGCTGTGAGGAGGGAAATAACTCTGAAGACATTCTGCGCGCAGTATCATAAACCGCACGTTTTTCAATCCCTCTTTCTTTACTCTTTCGCAAGCCTCCACGATTACGTTGGATAGCATTTCTATAGCAATAAAATTGACTTCGGGCTTGCGCTTTGCAAGATCGGTGATAAATCTACCCTTTCCGCAACCTATCTCCAATTCTACGGCATTGTCGTTGCCAAAAACTTTTTTGAAATCTATATAATCCTTTTTTGCCACGGAAGTCTTCATATTGAGATCCGAAATTGTGCGTTCTATAATCAAATCGCCCACATCCTCAAGACGCTCATCCAGATTATGCTTTCTTCTCATTCGCATATATTTTGCCTCCGTTACGCATATTGCCTAAAAATTAAATGTCAATATTAGTTTAACATCTTTTATTGCGTTTGTCTATATATTTTAAAATATATAAAAAAGTGGCAAAACCTGCCACTTTTTTATCAACTTGATTTTTAAATTATAATTACTTCACAGCGTCTTTGCCAACTCTTCAAGCCAATTACTCTCGCAATACTCGATTGCGCCATTGTCGCACGCAGTCGCAAATATCCTGTCAAGAGGCATCTTGACGACTTTGTTTATACCGTATTGCTTAGCAATGCTATCCACGTTGCTTTCGCCGAAAATATACAACTTTTCACCGCACTTTCCGCATTGATAATACGACATATTTTCCACTATTGCAAGTATGGGGATATTCATCATCTTTGCCATCTCAACGCCCTTTGAGACTATCATACTGACAAGTTCTTGAGGCGTCGTCACCATAATAATGCCATCGACAGGCAGATTTTGAAATACCGTCAACGCCACGTCGCCGGTGCCCGGAGGCATATCTATGAACATCGTATCGACGTCGCCCCAGTATACGTCCGTCCAAAATTGAGTCAACGCGCCGGTAACCAAACTCGAACGCCATACGATGGGATTGGTATCTTCATTGAGAAACATATTCATTGACACGACTTTTATACCTGTTACGCTCTGAGCAGGTATTATTCCCTTTTCTCCTCCCATAGCTTTTTCCTTTATGCCAAAGGACTTTGCCATAGAAGCGCCTATTATATCTCCGTCAAGTACAGCCACGCTTTTGCCAAGCCGTCTACTCAATACGGCAAGCATACTCGTCACCATTGATTTACCTACTCCGCCCTTGCCGCTCATCACAGCATAGACCTTGCCAACCTTAGAAAACTTGTTGAGCATAGGCTTTTGCTGAGCATTGCGCTCCTTACAATCCTGTCCGCAACTTGAACAGTCGTGCGTACAATCACTCATATATTCTCCTTCGCGACGACAGCGCTACCGTTTAAAACCGCGCGGTAATCACAGACTATACTAAATTAAAGTTTTTTGACCAATTGTTTGCAATACGCTTTGCCTTCTGCCGACAACTCTGTAAACGGCTTTCTGCAACCGCCCATTTCTATGCCCATTTCTTCGAGTATTCCCTTTTCCGTCGCAAATACTCCGTACTTGATAAGCATCGTGATAATCTCGTTTGCTTCATATTGAATTTTTTGTGCTTGTTTGATATTACCTTCATTGAAAAGACGGAACATATCGACGTACTTTTGCGGCATAAAGTTATAAGTCGATCCTATACCGCCGTCGGCGCCCATACTTAAGCCTGCCACCAACATTTCGTCAAAACCATTGTATACCAACGGATTACACTCCATCGTCTTGAACTGCTGAAGGGCAAACAAGTCTGACGTGGTGTGCTTGATACCTATAAATTTTTTATTCTTAAACATATCTTCAGCTCTCTCTTTGTTAAACTGGAAGCCGTTGGCATTTGGGAAATTGTACATAATCATCGGTATGTCGACGCTGTTGGCAATATCGTTATAATATCCTTTGATAGCCTCGTAGGAAAAGCCGTAATAGAAAGGCGCAACCGCCGAAATCGCATCGTAACCCATATCTTGAGCATATTTTGCCATATCTATAGCGTGATTGGTATTGATAGTGCCAACGTGCGCTATCATCGTACCTCTGCCGGCGTTGCTCTCAGCCGCGTACTTAAAGAGTTGTTTTCTCTCCTCCACGGTCAATAACATTCCCTCTCCGGTGGATCCGCCTACGTAAAACCCATTGATACCTTTTGCAAGGTTGAAGTCTATGATCTGCTTAACAGATGTTACGTTGATTTTATCGTCACCGGTATAAGGCGTCAGCAATGCCGAAAATACGCCTTTGAATTTTGCTTTGTTCATATCAAATACCTCTCTTGGTAAAATTTTTTTATTGTTTTTTGAATACGCCGTTGAGATTTGCGTATACACTGCCAAGCACTCCCGCTTTGTTGCCAAGGCTTGCAGGAGAAACGGGCGTGACGCATTTGCTCCTATACTCTTTGAGAAAATTCTGCCACCAATACTCCGACATCTCTATTACGCCGCCGCCTATTACGACAAGCGAAGGACTGTATAACTCTGCCGACCTAGATATAACTCTCGTCAAATCCTTATAAAAATCGCTCAATATCTTCTTTTGCGCTACGTCAGATGTGTGGAAAAGTTGATATAGATTTTCATTGCCGTATCTCTTAAGCGCAGTTGCGGATACATACTGCTCCGCGCAACCTTTTTGTCCGCAAGTACATTCCCTGCCGTCGTCGTGAAGAATAAAGTGTCCAAGCGCGGTGTCTATAATTGTCTCTCTGTCAAGAATCTTTCCTGTCAGAAGAGACGCGCCAAGCCCGGTGCCTATCGTAAACATCATTACGCTTTCCCACTTATTCTTGCCCGCGCCCAAAAAACTTTCGCCTATAATCGCGCTTACCGCGTCGTTGATGACCACGACTCTTTTGCCGAAATGCTCGCTCAATATCTTTGAAAGCGCAGTCCCTGTATAGTTGGGAATCGTAGCAGTAGCGCAAGTCACTTCGCCGCTATCCCAATCAACTGTGCCTGCCGTAGCCACTGCAATCGCGCCGCAGCCTTTCCAATCAAATTTCTCTATTGATTTTATAATATTGGCTACGACAAAGTCTCTTCCTCTTTTTGCCTCCGTTGGCACAGACGCAAATTTCAATATCTTGTAGGTATCGGCTTTTGTTGCGTTGCCAACTTCTATCAACGCGCTCTTTATATTTGTACCGCCTACGTCTACTCCTATTGTCAACATAAATTCAACGCTCCTACAAATCTCTGCGTAATATCTTTTGGACGCGTTATAGAAGATCCTATTACGACTGCATATACGCCGCACTCGCACACTTTTGCCAGTTGGTCTTTTTCCCATATACCGCCTTCGGCAATAATCTTAGTATCGGGGAACGACTTGACAAGTCTCATCAAAAAGTCGTAATCGGGAATTTCTATTCCCTTGGTATAAGGAGTATAGCCTCTCATAGTCGAACCTATGTAATCAAAACCTAATTTATGAGCAATTTCCGCATCCTCAAAGTCCGAGCAGTCTGCCATAATTTCCACACTCGGCGCTTTATCTCTGATATACTTGACGAGGTCTTGAAGTTTTTCTCCGTTAGGTCTCGTTCTCTTCGTACAGTCAAGCGCAATAACTTCGCATCCTATGTCCAGCAATGCCTTGACTTCTTTGAGCGTAGGCGTGATATAAACATCGCTGTCGGAATAAACTTCTTTGATAATGCCTATTATAGGCACGTCAACTTCTTTTTTGATATCTGCAATATCGTTTACGTAATTGGCTCTAATGCCTACCGCTCCGCCTGCAACTGCGGCCCTTGCCATATATCCCATTATGCCAAGTCCGTAAAGAGGCTCGCCTTTGACTGCCTGACACGACACTATAAGTCCTCTATTTAAGTTTGCCAAAATATGCTCCTTTAATATGCGTTATGACGCTGTTTATACTATATTACTTTTATAAAATATTGGCAAGCATAATAATATGCTTGCCAATAAAATTATTCAAACTGTTCGCCGCTCTTTATTTCGTCTAAAGTGACGGTAATAAAATTGATTTCTTCGTGTTGAGTATTCTCTTCATATAATACTCCTACTTTACCGTCGCCAAGCCATACCATACAACTATATACAAACTCGCCTTGCTTAATCAACTTGCTGTATTCAAACGTATCTCCGTAATCATAAGAAAGCCTAATTACTCCGTTGCGTCTCTCCTTAGGGTCCGCCGCATTAAGGAATAACGTAACCTCCTTGCCGTCCTCCACGCCGTTGATTACGCAACACTGGCAAATGCAGTGCGGCAATTGCGGATGGTGCTTATAGTCTTGCCACGTCTCTCCGCCGTCGTCGCTGATTGCCGTAGCAATGAGTTTTTTTGAAGAATGATTGCGCATAAACAACTTAAGTCTACCGCCTTCGCACTCTATAAGTTGAGTCTCCGTAATCATATCTCCCTGCAGGACAAATCTGTGTCCGACAGTAAATATACCGTGTTTTCTCGTCTGGTTGGGAGACTTACCTCTATGCCACGTCTTGCCATTGTCATCACTGTACATAACGCAAGCAGACAGCATAAGTATCTGAAATTTTTCAATGACGTTGTAATATAGCGGAAAAATCAATCTTCCCTTATATTTGCCCTTTTTTACCGTAATTCCCACGCCCGGACCTGCTCCGATAAACGACATATAATTTTCTTTAACCTGATTAGTAATGTTGATGGGCTTTGACCAAGTAAGCCCGTCGTCGTTTGACGAAGTAATATATAGATGAGAAGTTTTAAGTTCTTTGAGTTTTCCGGAATTGAGTTTGTAATTGCCTGCTGGTTGACCTTTGAAAATCACGTCACCGTTGGGCATAATCTTATAATCTTCTTTGACGCTTCCCGACATGTCATATATTTTACCGTCTTTGAGAGTATATCTCCTCTTGCCCTCGTAAAGATATAGATTCCCCTCTTTGTCCTGTCCTAAACCCTTCTTACATTTGAGTATGCCAACTCCTGCCGGAGTATGAGAATAAATCATAAAAACAGTGTTGCTATTCTCGTCGTAAAGCATACAAGGATCTATTGCAGCCGAAGCGTCTTGCATTGACTCTCCGACTTCTTCTACGACCACTATTTGTTCTTCCCAAGTCAAGCCGTTGTCCAAAGACCGTCTGACTACTTTGTCAATTCTGTTTGGGTTGTCTCTACAGGTATAAAACCGCTCGTCGGCGCAAGCCACCAACACGCCGCTTTTTGTCTTGACTATTGACGGTATGCGGTAATGTCCCGCTCTTCCGCTTGCTTTACTGAATATTGTCATTACTTCTGACGTCATAATTATCCCCGTTATTTTTTATTCGCGATTTCTATTGAAAATATGTATTGTCGTCTCTCACCCACTGCTAGTTTTTCTATGAGTTCCTTATCTTTCAGTTCCCTTGTAGGCGACGCGAAATCCGGCACTCCCCACCAAGGCTCTACGCAATAATACGCTCCGCTCGTTGGGTGCGACCAAAAGGCAAGCGCGGACGGATTTGAAAACTCAAACTTAAAAGTCACTCCGTCTGGTCTTTGCAACTCAAGTCCGTCAAACCTTTCATCTGTGAAAATCAAAGTCTTGAGCGAGCGCATAGTAGATTTTGCGCAACTCAACTTATCCAATTGCTGATACTTATCTTTTTTTTCTATAAAATGTCCCGCCTCGTCAAGATAATAGTTGTTGGGAGCAATCTGTCTGCCGAATACGACAACATTGTTTGCCGTATCACCCCTTTCCGTTACGACGTTCAATGCGGGATGTCCGCCTATGCCGTAATATATCTCTTTGTCGTCTACGTTTTTGACAGTCATAGTCTTGATATATTTTGAGCCCTCAACCTTATGCTCGACCGTCAACTCAAACTTAAACGGATATACTTCAAGAGTTTCCTCGTCCCATTTGAAAATATGCGTTACGCTGTCGGCAGTCTTCCTTGCAATCTCAAAATTATGCCGCCTGCATATGCCGTGAGCAGGGATATAATACTCTTCGCCGTCGACAGTATAATAACCGTCTTTGAGTCTGCCGACGAATGGGAATATCGTCACGTCGTGACCTGTCCAACTCGCCTCGTCACCCTGCCAAATACATTCAAGTCCGTCTTCGTTCTCAATGCTCAAAAGACTGCTGCCGACCTCGTCGATCTTTACCTTTAGTTCATCCGAATAAATAATGCTCATAATTGCTCCTATAATGTTATTTTATCGTTTCCTCTGCAAGTTTTTTGAAAAACGGCAAAGACCGCTCTATCATATCGTAACTTACGCAATAAGATATTCTGAAATACCCCTCGCAGGCAAAACTCTTTCCGCCGACTACGAGTATATTATATTCCTTTGCTTTCTCAACGAATTTACTCTCTTCTATCGGGCATTTGACAAAGAGATAAAACGCACCCTGAGGCTCTATACATTCAAATCCGTATTGCGTCAGCGCAGTATACAGCAACTTCCTGTTCTTGTCGTACGCCGACACGTCCGTCTTTTGGTCTATACAACGACCAATGACGAGTTGTTGAAGAGACGGCGCGTTGACAAATCCCAGTATTCTCGTTGCAACTGAACAAGCGGCAATAAGGTTCTCACTGTCTTCCGCCTCGTCGGGTATGGCAAGATAACCTATTCTCTCTCCCGGCAGTGAGAGAGACTTTGAATATGAATATCCAATAATAGTATTGTCATAATACTTCGTCAAGAAAGGAACGAAATTTTGTCCGTAGACGAGTTCCCTATACGGCTCGTCTGATATAAGATATATCGCCTCGCCTTTTTTCTCGCTTTGCTCTTTGAGTATTTTGCCCAGTTCTTTCAACGTATCTTCGCCGTAAATTACGCCGGACGGATTGTTGGGAGAATTGACAATCACCGCTTTTGTGCGCTCGCCAATCAAAGTCCTCAGCGCCGACAAGTCTGGCTGAAACGTAGGCGGATTGGGCGGAACGACGACAATCTTTCCGCCGACATTGGCAACGTAATTATTGTATTCTCCAAAATAAGGCGCAAATACTACCACTTCGTCGCCGTCATTGATAATAGACTTGAGCGCCACGTTTAGTCCGCCCGCGGCGCCCACCGTCATAATAATATTCTTAAAAGTAAACGCCGTATCAAATCTTGAATTGAGACTGTCGGCAATTGTTCCTCTTACGCTCTCAAATCCGCTGTTGAGCATATAGCCGTGCAAAGCGAGAGCGTCTGTATCCTGAGCGATTTGCTTGATTGCCTCGTTGACTGCCTTGGGCGCGGGTACGCTGGGATTTCCGAGAGAAAAGTCGTATACATTTTCTTTGCCGTAAATTTGAGCAAGTCTCTTGCCTTCTTCAAACATAGCCCTGATTGCAGACCCTGATTGCATTACGTCTTTAATTTTTTTTGAAATCATATCAACCTCCCCTGTTGATTATTCGCATATTCAATCTAATTGAGATTTCTCCGCTTCGGTCTAAATGACAATATATATTAATTCCGCTTACACAATACTGTCAAATGCCATTTTGAGCGTAGTCGAGAAATCTCAAACGACAAAATTAACGTCAGTACACGCAATTCTTTATATTTCCGTTGAGAAATGCCCTTACGTTGTCTACGGCAATACTCATCAGTCTTGACCTTGCCTCTCTTGACGCCCAAGCAATATGCGGTGTGATATAGCAATTGGGCGCGCCTATCAAAGCATTGTCCTTTGTCGGCGGTTCGACTGACAGTACGTCCGCCCCATATCCCGCAATCTTTCCGCTGTCAAGTCCTCTCCTTACGGAGACTTCGTCGACTATACCGCCTCTTGCGGTATTAAGAATAATAACGCCGTCTTTCATCTTTGATATCGCCGATTCGTCTATCATCTTATTGCTTTGGCTATTCATAGGACAATGCAAACTTATCACGTCGCTTCGCTTATATAAATCGTCAAGCCCGACCATTTGCGCAATACCGTCCTCACAAGGCGTGCGCCTGTAAGCCAGCGCTTTCATACCCAAAGCTTTTGCAATCTCTGCGACTTCTTGCGCTATTGCTCCATAACCTATTAATCCGATTGTCTTTCCGTCAAGTTCTGTTATGTCCTGCGCGCGATAACAAAAGTCTTTGCACGCCGACCATTCTCCGTTTTGCACCGACTTCGAGTGCTTACCCACGCCCATTGCAATCTCCAAAAGCAGCGCTATTGTCAATTGCGCAACTGACTTAGTCGAATAATTTGGAATATTACACACAGGTATTCCTCTTTGCCGTGCATAGTCCAAATCGACTACGTTAAATCCTGTGGAAAGCAAACCTATATATTTGAGTTTGTCAAGTTGCAACAGCACTTCTTTTGAAAGAATGATCTTATTGGATATGAGAATTTCCGCGTCTTTTGCTCTTTCGACGACTTTTTCGGCAGGGGTACGCTCGTAATAATGCAGTTCTCCCAACTTATCAAGTTCGCCCCAACTCAATTCCCCCTCGTCGGTGGTATATCCGTCAAGTATAACAATCTTCATAGTTTTCTCAACCCCTTTGGATAATGATTTTTTGCGTATGCTCCGTCGCATTTGCACCAACCGAGCGATACTCCGTTATACGTGACCAAAGCCCAGCCTTTGATGCCGCCGACATCAAGCGTCTGTCCGCTCAAATACTTCTCGGCGTCTTGTCTCGTCAGCGACAAAACTCTCTTGACTTCCCGCTCTCTCAACGCCATAGCCAATGCGTGTGACGGCTCAAATCTATTCTTTTTGTATTCCCCAAGTTGTAGCCCGGCCCTCTCGACTTTAAGTCCGTCTAACCTAGGAGTGCCGTTGGGCATACAGTACAGAGTCTGTCCAAAAGACAAATTTGCGTCAAATTGCGTATTGAGATTTTCATTTTGCCAAGTCTTGTATTCCTTGACGGCTTTTGGGTCGGCTTTTACAGTCTGCAAAGAATATTTAACGTTTTGGCTTGCCTCGCCACTGCGCTTCAATATGACAAAAAAGTGTCCTTCTCCGTCAAACTTGTGAGGAAATATTCTGTTGGACTTTATAAGTTGAGCGTTGAAATTGCTATTATCCAGAGCATATCCCTGACAAAACTTAAACTCGTTTTCCACAACCTCAAATTCTTCGTTGTTTTGCAAAAACTCGTCAATAACTTCTTCGTTCTCTTGCTTTGAAAAAGTGCAGGTTGAGTATACAATAACTCCGTCGGCTTTGAGCATTTTGACAGCTTGATTGAGTATATCAAGTTGTCTTAGTTTACAATTTTCCACGTTAGCGAGAGACCACTCGTCTATAGCCAATGGGTTCTTTCTGAACATTCCCTCGCCTGAGCAAGGCGCATCCACCAAAATTTTATCAAAAACGCTGCTAAATCTATCGGAAAGCGTATCGGGACTTTGATTCAAAACCACGCAGTTTCTCACTCCCATTCTTTCTATAATTTTCGAAAGAATTTTTGCCCTCGATGGGATAATCTCATTTGAGACAAGCAAGCCGCTTCCTTTCAATTTACACGCTATTTGACTGCTTTTTCCGCCGGGAGCGGCGCAAAGATCGAGCACCTTGTCTCCGCTTCTAACATTCATACTCTCAACCACCGCCATAGCGCTTGGCTCTTGAATATAGAATACTCCTCCCTCGTGCAATACGCTTTTCCCCGGTCTGTCGTCTGCGTTAAAATAATATCCGCTGTCGCACCAAGGTATGGGGCGCAACTCAAACTCGTCAAACGCGGCTCTGCCGTCGCTTTTGAGAGTATTGATTCTCAAACCTTGTATTTTATTCTTGTCGTAACTGTCTAAAAATAAGCCGTACTCTTCGCCCAACATATTTTCCATTCTCGACAAAAATTCTTGCGGTAGTTTTTGCATTTTGCACCTAGTCTTTATTGGATTTGTTTTCTGCAGTTTTGTTCGTTGCGTTGAATTGCTTCTTAGATTTTGGAATCCCATAATTTCTTATCTTAGCCATACCCCAAGCCTTGACTTCTTCATATAGGTTATTATCTATCTCCAACATATCCAACAGTTTCTCTTCCGTAACGATATTGATATGTCCGTCGGCAATACTCATTACATTCTGCGTACGCAGGCAGTTGTCGCCAAAAGGCAGGTAATAATCGAGTTTTGATATTTTTTGAGAATAAACTCCGCCCTTTCTTCTAATCGTGTTGACTAGAAACAACGCTTGCTTAAATCTATCCTTTTCAAAAGATGTGGAAAAACAAAAATGCTTGTCAGCGATTTGACTGCGTTTTAAAAGTTTCGGGTCGGGTTTGACAAATCTAGCGTACCCCGACAACTTCTTGGTATACGATACCGTGGCATAATTATTTTTTACATTGCCGTTTTCTACAGAATAAAAGGCGTTGGGACATTCGTGTAAAAGTTCTTGTATGTCCATTCCTTTTATCTGACATATTTTTTTTGCTACTTGCAAAGTAAGATATGCGTCATAGTCGCTGCGATGTAGTTTTTCCGTCGATATCCCAAAGGATTCGCATATTTTGCCGAGTCCGTTCTCTGCACTTTCCGGCATAAAATGACGGTGAAGTATTTGAGTATCGAAAGCATTGAAAGAAAAGTACGGCATTTCGTATCGATTACATTCGGAAATCAAAAAATTGATATCGTTGTTGACAGAATGTCCAAAGATTATCACGTCGGGATTTTCCAACAATTTTTTGAAAGTCGAATATGTTGCCTTAAAGTCAGGCGCTTTAAGAAATTCGCTCTTGTCGTACCCAAGTTCTATGCCCTCGCCGTCTCCGCGCGAAGTATGAAATTTGCTCTTTGGGTTGACGAGAATGTCTTTTTGTTCGAGGATATTAAGTCTTTCGTCGGCAAGCACATATCCAAGCGAGCATACTTTTCCGTGCCCGCCGAAACAATTTGCACATTCGATATCAAAGAACAGATAATTCATAAATCTCTTTTACTTTTGTGCGTCCTAACGCTTATTTTTCTATAGCAACGTTATACCTTGCTTTTTGCAATTTTCTATTTCTCTATCGCTCCACACGGACGGTTGAACTTCGCCGATATGTCGCTTGCCAAGAATAAACATACAAAGACGCGACTGCCCTATTCCGCCGCCTATAGACAGCGGTAATTTGCCGTTGGCAAGCGCTTTGTGGAAAGGCAATTCCAATCTATCCATAGCGTTTTCTTTTGCGAGTTGATCGAGAAGCGAAGCCCTGTCTACTCTTATGCCCATAGACGAAAGTTCCAATCCTCTTCCTATTATCGGATAATCAACGAAGATATCTCCGTTGAGTGACCAATCGTCGTAATCAGGCGCTCTGCCATCGTGCTTTTTCCCGCTCTTGAGCAATCCGCCTATCTTCATTACAAAAACCGCACCGTATTTTTTTGCAACGGCGTTTTCCCTCTCCTGCGGAGTGAGATTTGGATAAGTATCTTCAAGTTCTTGCGTAGTAACAAAAGTAATTTCGCTAGGCATATCAAATTTGTCAAGCAGATATTTCTCCCTTACGCTTTCGCAAGTGAATTTGATGACTTTATATATCCCTCTTACCGTATCTTTAAGAAAATCAAGATTGCGGTCTTCTGCGCAAATTACCTTTTCCCAATCCCATTGATCCACATAAATAGAGTGGATATTGTCGACTATTTCGTCCCGACGAATAGCATTCATATCAGTGTAAAGTCCCTTGTGCATTTCAAAACCGTATTTCTTGAGTGCAAATCTCTTCCACTTGGCAAGAGAATGTACTACTTCTGCAATCTTACCGCTTTCTTTTATATCAAAAGATACGGGACGCTCCACACCGTTGAGATTGTCGTTAAAGCCGCTCTCTTTCAATACGAAAAGAGGCGCGGAAACTCTGCTCAAGTCTAATTCCTGAGCAAGCGCAGATATAAAAGTGTCTTTGCAATCTTTGATTGCTTTTTGAGTATCAAGTAAACCTAATTCGTTCATAATTCCACCTTAAATAATCTTTTTATAAGTCAAAAATTCTTCCATCAAAGCCTTGAATTTTGCTCCGTCGCAAGTCTTGATATACAGATAATAATAAGTGCCTGCATACTCAAACCAGACATTGTAATGAAATCTCGAAAACATTCCCGCTTTGTGAGAGTATTGTATGATTACGTCGTCTACCTTTGCTTTGATAAAGTCTTGTTTATTTTCAAGCGCAACTTGCTCGTTGCAAAGACGTGCAAACATATCCTTTTGCGCTTCGTCGACGATTACATATTCTTCTATCTCTTCATTACCCCACATACATACAAGACGCTCTTTTATATATGCCGGTTGTTCTCCCGCCATTCCTTTGACACACTCATACGACGTGATGTTCTTTGGGTCAAAGAGCAGATATTGCGTACCGTTGCCGTCGTTATACTTAGATATCGAGCCGTCGACGTATCTAACTTCTTTTATGTTCTTTGGTCTATTAAAAAGTTTATTTGCCATAACTGTCCTTCAATCCGGTGATTTGATTAAATTCATACTTGCCATTCTTGCCGTATCCCTTTACTGCGCTGAAATATCCCATACGCATAAACTGGAATCTGTCGTACTCCTTGATAGTGGCAAGAAAACTTTCTCCCTTTGCATTGGAATATACCGTATGACTGTTGGGCGTGAGTCTGTCGTTGAAATCGCCGTCGCCGTCAAGCAACAAATAATCATATTCGTGAAGAATAATATCTATGCAGTCTTTTGCGTTTACCCACTGGATTACACCCTTGACCTTTATGCCTGCGTTGACACCGCCGCTGATAGAATCGGGGATATAATTGCAAGTCACGCTGACTACGTTGCCGTCTTTGTCACACTCGTGAGTGACGTATTCAAGAATATAACTTCCCTTAAGTCTTACCTTTCCGCCGGGAACAAGCCGCTTGTATTTAGGAGGCGGAATAGGCGCAAAGTCGTCTCTGTCGATATAGAGTTCTCTGCTGAAAGTCACTCTGTGAGTAGTTTTCTCATCTGCGTTGGGATTGTTTTCAATTTGATATTCTTCGTCTTGAGTAGCATTGGCAATAATGAGTTTGATAGGATCTTTGACTACCATCATCCTATCGGCGTTGATGTTGAGATAATCTCTTACGAAATGCTCAAGCATCAACACGTCGACTTCACTTTGACTCTTTGATACGCCTATCTCCTGACAAAATTTTCTTATCGCCTCAGGCGGATAACCTCTCTCTCTCATTCCCGATAGCGTTGGCATTCTGGGATCAGACCAACCGCTTACTTTACCTTCGTCGACAAGTTTTTTGAGATATCTCTTGGACATTATCGTCCTCGTCATTCCAAGCCTTGCAAATTCTATCTGTCTCGGCAATTCTCCAAAACCGCAATTTATCTTTACCCAGTCGTATAAAGGTCTGTGGTCTTCAAATTCAAGAGTACAAATGCTGTGCGTAATACCCTCGAATGCATCCTCAAGCGGATGCGCAAAATCGTACATAGGATAAATACACCACTTATCGCCCGTGCGGTGGTGCGTGGCTCTCAACACTCTGTAAATTACCGGATCGCGCATATTGATATTTGGGCTTGCCATATCTATCTTTGCGCGCAGCACCTTAGTTCCGTCGGCGTATCTGCCGTCTTTCATTTCTTCAAAAAGCCTAAGATTTTCTTCAGCGCTTCTGTTTCTCCAAGGGCTTTCTTCACCAGGTTGAGTCAACGTGCCTCTCGTAGCCTTGATTTGCTCCGCCGTATAGTCGCAGACGTACGCGAGTCCCTTTTTAATAAGTCCGACTGCGCAATCGTACATTCTGTCAAAATAATCTGACGCATACAATTCTTGATCCCACTCAAAGCCCAACCATTTGATGTCCTCTTTTATTGAGTTGACATATTCAACATCTTCTTTGCTGGGATTAGTGTCGTCATAACGCAAGTTGCATTTGCCGTGGTACTTTTCTTTCATACCGAAATTGATGCAAAGTGATTTTGCGTGTCCGATATGCAAATATCCGTTTGGTTCGGGCGGAAAACGCGTGATTATCTCCTTTGCCTTGCCTTCTGCCAAATCCTCGTTGATAAACTCTTCGATAAAATTCGTTGACTTGATTTCTTCCATATCTATCCTTGTTTTTATTTTGTTGTCAATATTGATTTTAGATTTCTTAACTTTGCTCTGCCACTATCGAAATTACGTTAGGGGAGATTAGAACAGTCCTTTAATCTCGTTGGTCTCGGCGTCAATCGTCATACCCAATGCGCTAGGCTTCTTGCCAAGTCCCGGCATAAGCATAATACTTCCGCATACCACTACCAAAAATCCTGCTCCGCCTCTTATCTCCACGTCGCGCACCGTCATAGTGAATCCGGTAGGTCTGCCAAGTTTTGTCATATCGTCGGAGAAAGAATACTGCGTCTTTGCGATACATATTGGCAAGTTGCCCTTGCCAAGTCTATTTATCTTAGCAATACTTTCCTTTGCAATATCGCTGTACTCAACCGCGCCTGCGCCGTATACTTTGCTCGCAACAGCAAAGATTTTATCCTCAATGCTCATATCAAGGTCATAAGAATACTTAAGTTTTGACGGCTTGTCTATTGCTTCCAGTACGGCATTTGCAAGTTCGACAGAGCCTTCGCCGCCCTTTGCCCAACACTCGCACAAAGCGCATACCGCGCCTTCAGCCCTGCAAGCGTCCTCAATCATTTTGATTTCCTCGTCGGTGTCTGTGATAAACTTGTTGACTGCAACTACGACGTTGACTCCGTATACGTCGCGGAGATTTCGTATATGTCCTACAAGATTTGGCATACCTATCTTAAGCGCAGTCAAATCCTCTTTTGCCACGTCCTCTTTCTTGATACCGCCGTTGTACTTCAGCGCTCTTACAGTAGCCACAAGCACAACTGCCTTAGGCTCAATATCTGCCGCTCTGCACTTAATATCCAAAAACTTTTCTGCTCCGAGATCCGCGCCAAAGCCTGCCTCTGTAATGACGTAATCAGCCAAACTCATAGCAAGTTTTGTCGCAATGATAGTATTGCAACCGTGCGCGATATTTGCAAACGGACCGCCGTGTACTATTGCAGGAGTTCCCTCAAGCGTCTGAACCAGATTGGGTTTCAACGCATCTTTAAGCACGATTGCAACAGCGTCTACGACGCCCAAATCTTTTGCCGTGACTGCGTTGCCATTTTTATCGTAAGCAACTATGATATTGCCAAGCCTTACTTTGAGGTCTGCCATATTCTTAGAAAGACAAAGTATCGCCATTATCTCCGAAGCCGCAGTGATGTTAAATCCGTCTTTTCTCGGCACGCCGTTTTTTGCGCCGCCCTGCCCAACTTGGATATACCTCAAAGCCCTGTCGTTCATATCCATACAACGCTTCCAAATTATATTGTCGACGTCTATGTCAAGTTCGTTGCCCTGCATAAGATGATTGTCAAGAATTGCAGATATAAGATTGTTGGCAGTGGTAATTGCGTGCATATCTCCGGTGAAATGCAAATTGATATCTTCCATAGGCGCAATCTGCGCCATACCTCCGCCGGTGGCTCCGCCTTTGATGCCGAACACCGGTCCGAGCGACGGTTCTCTCAACGCCAAGCAAACCTTTTTGCCCAACTTACTCATACCGTCGGCAAGTCCTATGGAAGTCGTGGTCTTACCTTCGCCGAACGCCGTGGGAT
>WSNH01000066.1 GCA_013316135.1 Clostridia bacterium | reverse complement strand
AAGCGCAAGAAGTATAAGAAGAAAGCCGACAAGTTGGAAAGTACAGTGTATGCAGTAGCACCGTTCTTGGGAATAGCGGTAAGTGGATGGACAGCGATAGCGTGCGTACTTATGGGCTTGGCGGTGGCAAGTCTTGTCATAATGCTGATAGCCAAGAGCAGATACAACAAGGCGGAAGAGAATTACGAAGATTGTCTTGAAGAGTACAACCGTAACCAGAAAGACCTTGACGAACGCAAACGAGAAGAAGAGACACGTCAACGCGATGAAAATATGCGAATGATGTTTATGAGTATGATGGGCGGCAATAGCGGCGCAAACGGCGGAATGGCTCAAGGGATGCCGCAAGGAGTATATATGAACTCGCAACCGGCATTGGGAGCAGAAGAGATAAGAGGAATAGTGTCGGATACAATGACAGCGCTCTTACCCGGAGTTCAACAACTTTTGCCGCAACAGGCGTCGAGTAACGACGAAGTAATCAAGAGTCTTGTTGAAGAACAGAAGGCAATGCGTAAAGTAATGCAAAAACTTGTCGAGCAACCGGCAGAGAGAATCGTCGAGAAAGAAGTCATAGCAGGTAATGCAAATGACGAAGCAATACAAAAACTTATGGAGCGTAGCGAAAAGAATGACGAGCGCATAGCGGCTCTTATGGAAAAGATAATAGAACTTTCTGCAAATCAAAAAGTTGAGCCGCAAGTCGTCGAAAAAGTAATCGAAAAAGAAGTGCCTGTCGAGAAGATTGTGGAAAAAGTCGTCGAGGTGCCTGTCGAAGTAGAAAAGATTGTCGAGAAAGAAGTCAAGGTAGAAGTGCCTGTAGAGGTTGAGAAAATCGTCGAAAAGGAAGTAGTCAAGGAAGTACCGGTCGAGAAGATAGTCGAAGTACCTGTAGAAAAGGTCGTAGAGAAAGTAATTGAGAAAGAAGTCAAAGTCAAAGTGACTGCTTCTGCAAAGCCAAAAATAGAAAAGGTGCCTAGACTTACACTTGACGAAGCGTACGCATTGCTAAGCAAAGAGCAAAAGAAATACTTTGACGGATTGAGAGACTACGCTCTGACGAAGTATAAGTGCAAAGAGAAGAAGTCGACGTACTTCGTAGTATACGGTCGCACTGCTACAAATCCGCTAATCAAACTTACAATAAAGAAAGATACTACTGTAGCGCTGTTGAAGATGGAAGATGAGTATATGAAAGACATCAGGCGAGACGCAACGGGAGACGGCACGAAGGTGAAAGTGAAGGAGACAGAAGTAATAGTAAGCGACAAGCAAGCCTTTGAGACGGCGAAGAAGATGGTGGACTTGAGAGACGACCAGATAGAGAGATATCAAGAACTTCTTAAAGAGCAACGCGCAATGAGAAGCAAGAAGTAAGAGCAACTCAAAAACCGCAAAAATCTTGCGATTGGGCGGGCAGACGTAAATTTATATTCGCCTGTGGCGAGTAATACAAAGAGGTGTGGACGAGTACAGTACGCACCTCTTTAGTACAAATAAAATCTCAATTAATTTTGATAGAAGCAGAGAAATCTTAATGGCTTTAACGATTTAATATAATACGACTTTTAGGCTATAATTGAAATGATGAAAAACTTATTGACTGTAAGGCGCATTATATGATAAAATCTTGATACACTATTTATATGTGTCGGCTTGTTGAAAGCCCTGGAGAATAATATGAACTATTTATCCAAGATTTGCAGAACTACTCAACCGTATATTGCGGGAGAGCAACCGCAAGATAAGAGTTACGTTAAACTAAATACCAACGAAAACCCATATCCGCCTTGCAAAGGCGTAGAGGATTTTTTAAAAAATTTCGACGTGGACAAACTCAAATTATATCCGGATCCGCAGAATACTGCGCTTGCAGAGGAGATTGCTAAAAAACACAGTTTGGAAAAGGAAAACATATTTATCGGCAATGGTAGTGACGAGGTCCTTGCGATGTGTTTCCCCGCATTTTTTGACAGAGACGGAGATGGTGTGGCGTACGCAGACGTGACGTATTCTTTTTATAAAGTATGGGCAAAGGTATATGAAATTCCTTCAGTGCTGATTCCGCTTTCCGAAGATTTTAAGTTGGACGTATCCAAGTTCAAGCAGGCAAAATGTCAGGGGATGATAATATGTAATCCCAATGCGCCTACCGGGCTTATTGTCAACAGACTGGATTTAATGGCTATCATAGAGGCAAATCCCGAGAAACTTATTATTATAGACGAAGCATACGCAGATTTCTGCAATTGTTCTATGGCAAACTATGTAAGCAAATATCCGAATTTGTTGATTGTACGCACTTTTTCCAAGTCATATTCATTGGCCGGCGCAAGATGCGGATATGCTATAGGCGACGCTGCGCTTATCAATGGACTTAAGACAATAAAGGATTCTTTCAACAGTTATACCGTCAATGCTATCACTGAGGGTATAGCCATACGCGCACTGCAAGATACGGAGTATTTTAGTTCCTGTATTGACAAGATAATTGCCACTAGAGATAGCATTGCCGACGAGTTGAGAGCGCTTGGGTTTGAGGTATTGCAGTCCAGTTCCAACTTCTTGTTTGTTAAGCATAACGAACGTCCTGCAAGCGAAATATATTATCAACTTAAGACGGCGGGCGTGCTCGTAAGACATTTTAGTATGGGAAGAATTGACAATTATCTTCGCATTACCGTAGGTTCGCCGGAGGAAATGGCAAGTCTCGTGTCGGCTTTGACAACTATAATTAAGACTGAATTTGTGCCGATAGAATAGCCGTTTGATAAATTTGATGCCGAGTAGAGAAGACTTTCGACAAAACTAGACTTTTTTGTATAGTATATTCAAAGATACTGCTTTTTAAAAGTGGTATCTTTTTTGTATGGAAAAATTTTTGACGCAAGTAAGCGAGAATATCTCTTCGGACGTAGCAAAGACGGTTGTAGACGTAATGCCTATGGGGCATATATGCGTGTGTTATTTGAGCAGTGATAAACAACTTGCTCAAAAGGCGCTTGAAGAGATAAGCGAGTTTGAATACAAGATTACCTGTGTCGAATATCCGGACGGAGTAGTATGTAATGACGAGAATGCGCTAGACATAGTAAATTGCGCTGACGACGTAAGATTGTTTTGGGGTATCGGCGGAAGAGAAATAGCGACCCTTCTTCGTATGGCTTGCAAAATAAGACCGCTGCAATATGCGCTTGTGACAAACACGCCATTTTTATATGGTATAGGATATGCTCTAAAAGGCGGACAGGAGCCTATTAAACTATTGATAGACAAAGACGGAAAAGACGGGAGTGACGACTATGCAAAATGCGTGGGCGCAATTCTGGCGCACAGAGTTTCACTTTGGGAAAAAAAGTACGTGTATTATATGATGGGTATTCAAGATTATAATTCTCTTAAAATCGAGCAGGACTTGCTTGACGCTTTAATAGGGGATGGACATATGTCCGACACATCTCGTATATTTAACGGAATTTTAGAGTATGCTAAGATATATGATGAGCCATATAAGCCGTCTGTACTAATATTGGCAGAACTCATAGAGCGCGTCAATCTCACGTCTGACAGAGGCGAAAGTATGTTGCTTGCAGCCATAGCGCTGGTAAAATACTTCAAGAGCATTATGTCAATTGAAGAATACTCATTGATTACGCCGGCAGATTTGTCTTCCAAATGTCGCGCGCTTGCAAAGATTTTAGGGATAGAAGTAAGCGACCTTATTGGAATGGTTAAAGATAGAAAATTTCAGGGGAAATGGCTATATATTCATAGTGAATACAGACAGGATCTGCTCAAGGAGATAGAAGACCTTGACTCAAAACTTCTCAATATTATCAAAAGCGCAAAGCGATTTATGCCTGATGTTGGTTATCATTTGGGAGAAGATTACGATTGCAACAGCATAATTCAATTGCTTTATAATTTATCGCCTATAGTTCACGAGTGTTCGCCAATTGCAATGGCAGACGCGTTGTTGGGAGAATAAGCCGACACTTTGGCTTGGCAATTTTATAAAAAGGCACGTACATAATTGTACGCGCCTTTTAGTTTTGTATTAGAACTTTGTTTCGCTCAAATATCCATTTATAAAATTATTTTTTGTTTTTAAGTATAAAAGCCCTATTGCTGTCAAAAATACAATTAACAAATACGGAGGGACTATGAAATCTATCGCAATATACATATTGGCAATCACGTTTTTGTCGGCGCTCTTGTTGGGGTTGTCTTATCAAGTCAAATTGCCTGATGGAATATACGAAATGCAGGTGTATTCGCAGACGACGCCGCTTGTAGGCGAGTGCGGACAAATCGACGAAATGACGAATTTTAATATTTATCATTATTACGATAAAGTCGTAAGTATAAAAGATTGCAGGTTGGACAATACTCTGGGTGTTGCTTACATATATCCAAAAGACAAAATAAGCGCAGATGCACTAGTGGATAAACTTTCGGTAGACGTGATTTTTACCCAGGACCTAGACGGCGGCGTAACGTATTACGGCAAAAGTAAGGCAGGGGGCAGAAGCGTAGTTATCGACAAACAAGAAATCAATATTCAAATTGTAAGCAATAAAGACAATATCATCGTGGGCTTTCCGCTGATTATGGGAAGTTACTAATTGGAGGTAGTAAAGATGTCAAAGCAAACAAAACGCACTAAAGAAAAAAGACAAGGCGCACCGAATCAGACCGGAGTAAAGGTTGCGCAGTTCTTCAAAAAGAATATTTACGTAATCTTGATGATTATATGTATTCTCGCAATTGCGACTATGATAACCTTAGCCGTAGTACTCAATAACAATAACGATTCAAACACGGTATTGAAGCCTATTGTATCGGGCGATGAAACTAATTCCGGCGATGACAAACCGCCAGTTAATAATCCCGATGACAACAAGCCTAATGAGCCTGACGATAATAAGCCAAGCGTCACACCGCCGGAAAAAGAAGACTTCGTTATGGCAAATCCGTTGGACGAATTTACTCTCGGTCAGATATACTCAGAAGAACACGTATTCAATCCTACGCACAACTATTGGCATCCGCACGAGGGACTTGACTTTAAAGCGTCTCCAGGTAGCAATGTAAAATGCGTATTTGACGGCACTGTAAAAGAAGTGACCAACGATAGTTATAGCGGAGCAACCGTTACGATAGAGCACCAAGATGGATTTGCCACAGTATATAAACTTCTCTCTGACGTAACTTTGAAGGCTGGCGATAAGGTGTCAAAAGGTGATGTTATAGGCAAGGTGTCAGACTCGGCTTTGGAAGAGATTGCAGACGGAGCGCACCTGCACTTGGAACTCTATAAAGACGGAGTTAAGATAAACCCAATGGATTATCTCTTGTCGGGCGATAAATAATATTGTAGGCTATAAAAGAGACTAGGCGAAACCTAAAATGTGTCTTTTCCGCCAATATAGCATTTAACTCAAATCGTCGTACGGTCAGTACGACGATTTTGTCTATGTTTCTTTTCTTGGCGGATATATCGTTTTATTTAGAGCAAAGTTTATAAATCCGTATAGTAGATATATTAGACTATTTGATTTTGTTAATAGGACTAAAAAAAATACACTCGCGAGAGTGTATTTTTAATATAATTAAACACTAATAGAAAACAAATATGAAATCACATTATTTTTCAACTTTCTTTGTAAAACACTTCGTACGCATTACGCCGTCGCACACGTTGACGATTTGACTGCAACAAGCGTTGTTGTGATTATAATTACACTTGGTGCTGTCGCATTGAATAAATACTTCGCTATTGTCGTCAAAATCAAAGTCTTTTGCAGCCTCGATATTGGCTTTTTCTTGCTCTAGTATTCCGTATTCGCGTTTTACCTTAGTTTTGCAGACGCCGTTTTTGTTGATACATATCACGCCTGCATTGCAATGGCAGTTGGTATTATGTTCGCAGTTGCGAGTTGTGCATTTAAGTCCAGACATTTTTTCCTCCTTTTACGCGGCAGTCAATTCCGTCGCAGATTACTATTATTATAGTCAAATCTAATATAATTATTCTAAAGGCAAATTTCCTATTGCTATGTTGAGATTTATGTGCTAAAATAAATAAACAAGAGAGGTGAAATATGAAAGTTTTACTGTTAAAAGACGTAAAGAGCGTAGGCAAAAAGGGCGAAATAGTTGAAGTAAACGACGGTTACGCCCGCAACTTTTTAATAAAAAAAGGCGTTGCGCAACAGGCCACTGCTGGAGTTATCAACGAGACCAATCAAAAAAATGCTGCAATTGCTAGACAAAAGCAAAAAGAGTATGAAGACGCTGTTGCTATGGCAAATGATCTTGACGGTAAGGTAATAACAGTAGTCATCAAATTTGGAGACAATGGCAAATCTTTTGGCGCAGTCACTTCCAAAGAAATCAGTGGCGAACTTGTTAAACTCGGCTACGATATTGACAAGAAGAAAATTAATCTCAAAGATTCTATTAAGACTGCCGGCGTATTCGACGTGGAAGTCAAGGTGTATACCAATGTCAGCGCTAACATAAGAGTAGAAGTTAAGCCGGAGTAATGCAGTTTAATTTAGTTCGGTGATTTTTGCCGTTGGGGTGGCAAAGTTGTATGCGTCAACTTTGTTTGGGTTAGATTTATTTGAAATCTTTATATAAAAAGTTAGGTACAAATTTGTGCCTAACTTTTTAGTTGCGGATACATTTATTACGTTACATTTTAGTCAGTTGGGATTCAATCGCTTCAACGCCTATTGCTTCGATTTTTTGCGCTTAGGAGAATAAGCAAGATTCTTGCAACTTGCGCAAGCGACATAAAGAAAGAAATCAAATAAGTTTTTGCTGCGCTGCTCAACACCTTTGAAGCAGTTTTTGTCTCTTCTTGCGTAAGTATGTCGCATTCTACAAGTTGAGTCTTTGCCCTTGAACTTGCGTTGTATTCGCAAGGCAAAGTAATAAACGTAAATAGAGCGTACAGCACGTAGCATATTAAAGCGCCAAAATAGAAGTATACGGAAATTCTAGTACCTGATACGGCAATAAATTCAAATATAATTCCCAGCAACAAAAATGGCGTGATCATTCTTGATATAATGTTGACAACAGGCACTAGCGCGCCTCTCATTTTAATCGGGGCGTAACCTTCGGCGTGTTGAATTGCGTGTCCTACTTCGTGAGCGGCTACTGCAATTGCAGCAATGGAAGCCGAGTTGATAGTAGACGCAGATAGATACACGGTATTATTGCGCGGGTCATAATGGTCCGTCAGCGTACCGGAACATTTGCCGATATTGACGTCAAAAAGTCCGTTTATGTCGAGGATTTTTCTTGCCGCTTGCTCGGCAGTCATACCGCAACTTGCGGGCATTGCGTTGAATTTTGAGTAAGTTGTGCGCACAGAGATACTTGCAAAAATCATCCACAGCATAAGTGGAATGGTCGCATACGCTATAATCACGATTATCAATTCAAACATTTCTAAATCTCCGTATGATATCTGAATATTATACTTTAATATTTAATATACAATTTATCTATATATTTAT
>WSNH01000065.1 GCA_013316135.1 Clostridia bacterium | reverse complement strand
AAAATGGATAATATGCAAAAACCGATATTAGATTCAATGACATTTAATTTTGTCACATTAACAACATCATTACATAATCGTGAACGCTGAAGCCGTTGCCCACGTCTCTTTGATATTCCTCTACCGCTTCAAAACCAAAGCGCTTATATACCGCCACCGTGTTGAGATTGTCAGCATTGACATTAAGCTTGATTTTGTTTAGTCCGCGCGACTTGGCATAGTCCCTTACAAAAGCCATCATTTCGCTTGCATAGCCTTTTCCTCTGTGCTCAGTATCAAGATAAAACTTGCTCAAATACAAATAATCTTCTTTTGCATCTACTGCTACAAATCCAATGTTCGCCCCATCAAGATTGACAAAATAATAATCTGCGCCCTGAATGATTTCTTGAGTAATTCCGCGTACCGACTGATATTTTTCAAGCATATGATCGTTGGTAGCGCTCCCTACTATAGGGTCGTAATGCTTTTTCATTATTTCAGTTGCAAGCCGAGACATCTTCTCTATATCTTGATTTGTATTTATTTTATTTAATATTATCATTTATATATCTATGCTCCGTCAGCCTTTTATAGACAGTTCCTCGCCATCGACGTCTATATTGTTTGCGAGAAGCGCCAACGCTTCGTCAAATCTTCTGACCATCGCGTCGCCCAACTTGGAAAATCCAAGCAACTTGGCAAGCATACGGTAAAGTCCCATTCTGTCTACGGTGATATTCTTATTTATAACTTTATACATACCCCTTGCGATTTCTTCAGGCGCAATGTACTTTATCTCGCGAGCAACTCCGTCGTTTGGCACGCGAAAACTTATAGGTTTGTTTTTGAGATACATAAATCCGTCTTTGCGTAAGATACCTTCGCTTTGACATCTTGAAGTAAGCCTGTTAAACTTTTCCCATACCGCATCGGTGAGTTTTTCTCGATCAAAGTCTCTTATCGTCCTCTTTAAGAAAAATTCTTCAGACAACGGCGCTTCCTTTTCAAGCACGAGCCTCAAGTATTTGAGATAATCGCCTTTGCCGACCTTCCTGGCGTATTCCAAGTCCGCCGTCTCATATTGATCAAATTTGAAATCCACACTTATGCGCTGCTCCTCAAATCCATCTAAGTTATCACAGTATTGCGGAGCGTCGTTGACAGGCTCCTTTTGAGCCTCTTCGAGCGCTTTGAGAAGTCTGTCCTTTTCATCTTTGGTATTTTGTATCCAATCAATCGCCCATACTCTGTGATAATGCCATCCCATACGCTGCAACACGCTCGAGCGAAGTCTGTCTCTGTCTCTCGTATTTTCTGCCGTCTTATACGATCTGCCGTCGCACTCTACAGCCAATATATAATCATCGCCACCAGGCATCTTGACGCCCATATCTACGCTACCCGCCGACGCGCCTATCTTAACGTCGACTTCAAAACCCTTGTTGCGCAAAAATTCCGCAACTTGCATCTCAAAGTCAAAAGCGTCATCAAATTGTTCTTCGATTGTCGTGGAGTTTGCCGATTCCAACATTCCGTTTTGCGCAAAATCAAGATAGTCTCTGAGCATTCTCGCGCCCATTGAACCTGCATTCTTGAGATTGATGTCATAACCGTGAATGGACGCCACAAGTTGGACGTTGAGTTTTGCTCTCGTAAAGGCTACGTTGAGACGGCGCTCTCCGCCGATTTTGTTGATAGGTCCAAAGTTTTGCGATAATTTTCCCTCATTATCTCTTGCATACGCGACGCTAAAGATTATAGTGTCTCTCTCATCGCCCTGCACTGTCTCCAAATTCTTGATAAAGAAAGGCTCGGCTTTGTCTCCCGCAAAATACTCTTCATAAGAAGAATCTTGCAATCGTCTCTTTGCTAAAAGTCTCTCTATCAAATCTTGCTGAGATATGCTGAAAGCAACGACGCCAAGACTTCTTTCGGGATACTTTTTAATATTGTCAAAGATTAGGTCGACTATAAATTCCGCTTCTGCTCTGTTGGTGCGCGTCTTATGGTCGAAGATGCCGCCTTCGACGTACTTGAAGTCTACGCCTATGCCCTCTCTGTCTATCTTTGACGATGGAAAAGTCACCAAATCGCCTTCATAAAAATTCTTGTTGGAAAATTCAATAAGACTCTCATATCTGCTGCGATAATGCCATTTAAGCCTCAACTGCGGCAGCACGGTGGAACATAGATCCAGCACAGATTCAAAGTCCTTAACTTCTTCGTCGTCCTCATAATCCTCCACGTCTACCACAGCGGTGAAGAAATTGCTCGGCGGCATCTGCTTGCTGTCTCCCACGACAATAAGTTGTTTGCCCCTGTATATCGCGCCTATAGCGTCTTGCGGAAATATCTGCGACGCCTCGTCAAATACGACGACGTCAAACTTGACGTCGGGAGTCAAGAAGGTGCTTACGCTGAGCGGCGACATCAAAAAGCAGGGCTTGAGATTTTGCGCAAGTTCTCTTATCTGCGACAGCAAAGTTCTAATTGGCTTTTGTCTACGTTTTTTCCCACCCTCATTTAAGAGATTGGCAACCGCGCTTCCCGGCGCAACCAAACTCAAGTCGGGGCGCAACGCCGACAGCGTCGCCCTTACTTTTGCTTTGCTTATCTCAAATCCGCGCACGTCCTTTTCGCAAAAGATATTGACCGTCTTGTCGTGAGATACTCTCGGCAATGCTTTGAGAAACGCCTCCCTTTGAATAATCAAGTCTATCCATTGACTGTAGAAAATCTTTTTGAATACCACGCTGAAGTCTTGAGGCAATATCTCTTCTTTGACAGCGACGTCTATAAACGCCGTCAAGCCGTTTGTCTCCATAGCCTTGAGTACGCTTATAAATCTCGTCCAACTGTCAAGCATATCGAAGTTGGAAAGACAGCCGTTGAGTTTGTTATTAGCGTCTTCGTACTCGGCGGAATAAATATCAAATACTTGCTTGTCAAAATATGCGATTGCTTCCTCGCTCTCAACGCTTGAAATCAAAGCGTCTATATCTTTTGCAAGTCCGATCAACTCCTCTCTGTCATAGATATATTCGCCGTCGCAAGATTGAGTAAGATTGCCAAAATCGCTTATCCGCGCAAGCAACTCTTTGAGAGTAGCAAGTTCTTTATCAAGCACTTCCCAATCGGTATTTATTCCATCATATTGAGAAGACAGCCTTTGTTTTACTACATCCTCAGCCTTTGCAAAATCGGCAGATTTAGCGTTGTATTCGAGAAGAAGCTGAATCACTGCCAACGCGTCTTTATAACTTGCTTTGCCGCTTTTGTTACATCTTTTGATTTCACCCAAAAGCGCTTTGTAATCTTTTGAAAAAAATCTTGAGAATGCACCGCTATTCTTCTTCAGTACTAAATCTGCCTGCGTAGAGTCAAGTTTGAATATATCTTGATTATAATTTTCTTTTATTGCTTGCCCGACAGCCTTTATATCATTGGCTATAGTACGCAATTTGATTACCCTCTCGGCAATAACTCTAAAGACCTTTTTATCAAGTAAAGCGCCGGATACATATTGCGAACTTCCAAGTAAAACAAATAACTTTGCATATAATTCAAGTCTATCAATATTCTTGGCGCAGTTTATACCATATTCGTCGCATATTCTATTTGCAAGTACGCCCGCGTTTTTTACCTTTTTTGCAAGACTTTCCAAAGACGATTTCGCCTTGAATTTTTGTTGATAAGACGCGTCCTCGTTGACGTAACCGTACCAAGGATTGGTCTTGTAATCATAACCTATAGATTGTGTGTACTCGGCGTAATTTTCTATAAGGTCTACGGCGGTTTTTATGTACTCCTCCCCCTTATTCTCTATGCCGTCGACGAAGAAATTAAGCATTGCAGAACTTTGACAGGCGCAAACTTCTTGGACAAGTCCATACAGAGTCTTGCCGATCACGTCGTTGGGACGGTGCAAAACGTCGACGTAATTGTCAAGAATTATATGCGACTTATTGAGTCTATCTTCCTCTTCTGAAGCCTTTGAAGATACTCCGCTCTTATTGAGACGCATAGTACGGCATAACTCTTGTATAAAGTCCCGCTTGTTTGCCTTGTGAGAATGCAACTGCAAACAAAAATCTTCAAGTCCCGCTTGCTTGAGTTTGTTGTATACTACGTCGAGCGCAGCTAGTTTTTCCGATACAAAAAGCACCTTCTTGCCGTCTCCCATACACTCGGCAATAATATTGGTGATAGTCTGGCTCTTACCTGTGCCGGGCGGTCCTTGCAGAACAAAACTCTCGCCGGCTTTAGCCATCTCTATTGCCTTGATTTGCGACGAATCGGCGTCGACGACGTTGAACTGCGCCTCTTGAAGTTTTTGTTCAAAAGCAACTGTATGTCTGCCGCCTAAAAGAGATTGTACGTTTGAATTTTGCAATACCGTGTCCGCATTGTCTTTGAGATCCATATACATATTGATTTTAAGGAAAGAAAATAGACCTATCTTGCATACCTTTGACACTTGCCAGTTGAGTTTGACAACAAGTTCCTCGATTCTTTGAAGATATTCGTCAATCCCTTCGTCGTCATACTCGGGCAAATCTAATTTATAATCGCTTTGCAATTTATAAGCAAACGTAGGATTGAGAATAATATCGTCACCTATCACTTTGATACGGTAAGGGTCTACGCTCGAAGACTTGGAAAGACTTATTGGCGCAAGCAATATGGGCGCGTCGTATAGCGTGTCGGGATCGACGTCCTCGTGCCAAGTGATGAAGCCAAACGCCATATACGCTATATTGACGCCGGTTTCTTCAATAGCAACCTTAGCCCTCTTCTCAACTCCGCGCAAAGCCTTGATAGGCGTAATATCTTTGTTGTAAACGAGTATTTGATTTGCCTTCTTTATCTTCTTGGTATAATTGTCTATATACTTCGACTTGTCTTTTAATTTTTCTTTGAGTTTTGCCTCGCTTATTCTGTCCTCAAACTCGTCGACGTCTATCTGCGGATCATAAACTTCAAATATGACATTGCCGTCTGCTTTGTGAAAAAGCGTATCAAAATCAGGATAAACGACTTCAAGAGTATTGCTCTTATTGTCCCTAAAATTTATAAGGTTGTTTCGCTTGCCGGTGTCAAGCAACAATTCATTTAGTTTTGCTAATTTTTCCTTCATAATTCATCCTTGATATATCTTAAAACTGTTATATATAATTTTATCACCCTCATAAAATGTTGTCAAGTTTCTAATTTTAGTTGTCACAACTAAACGAGCGTACCTTAACTTAAGATACGCTCGTTTGTATTATCGATTTAAATTTCTCGACTACGCTGAAAATGACATTGTCGACTTACTCTTGAGAAAAATCGTCTTTTCCCACTCCGCAAAGCGGACAAGAAAAATCGTCTTCAATGTCTTCCCACTTGGTGCCGGGAGCAATGCCAAGTTCTTCGCTGCCTAATTCCTCGTCATATTCCCATCCGCAAACGCTGCAAACGTATTTCATATCGCTACCTCCTGTTGGTTTATAATATAATTCTATCCAAATTTTTATAATTTGTAAATACAATTTTGAATTTTATTTTGACTAATCTTATATTCGTATTGTAAAATTGTTATATGGACACCTTGAGACTTGACGATTTGCAATGCAATGGACTGAAAATCTTGCAATATACCGACGGATACTGTTTTACTTCCGACGCCGTGCTTCTTGCAAATACTGTGAGATGTAACCGAGGTGATACTATCGTGGACTTAGGCTGCGGCAACGGAGTTATATCTCTGCTGCTTACCGCAAAAACTCCTTGCGCAAAAGTGATAGGCATAGAATTGCAGCAAGAAGTGGCAAGCCTTGCCGTCAAAAACATAGAACTCAACAACTTACAAGACAAAATAACCGTACTCAACGACGATATTGCAAACGCTCCCGACGCGCTCGGCAAAGAGAGCGCGCAAGTTGTCGTCTGCAATCCTCCCTACTTTTCCGCCGATAGCGGAGATAAGCGAGAATGCCAGCAGATAGCGCTTTCAAGACACGAAAGCGTATGCAACCTTGAAGGCATAATACAAAGCGCTTCAAAAATACTTAAATTCGGCGGAGCATTTTATATTATTCATAAGACCAGCCGTATGGCAGAGGTCATAACGTATTGCTCGCAAAACAAACTCATACCTAAGACTTTGACTTTAATTTATCCCAAAATATCCAAAAAAGCCGATACTTTTGTGCTTACTTGCAAAAAACAAGGCAAACACTCACTAAACGTGGAAAAACTCGTCGTATATGATGAAGACGGCAATATGATGCAAGAAGCCAAAGCGATGTATAATAAGTTGTATGAAAATTCCTAAATATTATTTTACTATTTTGAAATAATCCATACCTAAGAGACCTCTTGACTTTGCTCAATGCGAAAAAAAGCCGCTCCCTTTTTGCGAGTCGGAAGCGCCATAAAATGTTCTTTATTCAATAAAAAATTTCACATCTATAATCTTGTTGCAAAATATAAGAGATATGTAAAAAATAAATAACGGATTTTTGTCAAGATAGCAATCGGCTCGCGCCGTCGTACTTGCCGTCAATGCGAGCCGATTGCCGTATTGGCGGAAAAGATGCATTTTTGATTAACCTAGCATCTTTTCTTGCGCAACACTACTTACATATTGCTACTGTCGTCGTCTTTGAGACCCAACATATAATCAGTTGTCTTACCAAACAAGTTGCTTAGATCTATCAATGCTTGATAACTTGGTTCCTTTACGCCTCTTTCCCAATTGCTGATAGAAACTTGAGATACCTGCATATACTTAGCCAAGTATTCTTGGTTGTAACCGTTGATAAGTCTTTGCTCCTTTAATCTCTCTGCGAATTTCATTATACATACCTCCTAAAATTTAAATATTAGATCAACTTTCGCCAATCTACACCTTTCCTGTCAAAATTGACAAGTCCGTCGACAAGCATATCAATGTCGCTATCATTCCACGCTCCTACCTGACTTGCCCGCTGCTTTAATCTCGCTTTAACTTCGTTGATGACGTCCATCATTTCGAGTTTGAAACAAGAGAGCAACTTATATATAAATGGATAACTATCATAATACTGTCCGGCGCTGTTCATCAACGCAAAGGCTATTGCGCTTGCAACATCCTCGTACGGCATACCTTCATCCACTTTTGAGAAATCGACCCCAACGACTCTTCCGTCCTTGACAACGTAATTGCTAAAGTCGATATCTGTCATAACTTTTTCTGTAAACGAATATATGATTTGCAAAAAAATCGATAATCTGGTCGCCAAAAGTTCCATTGATTCAACGTCGTCAGTCATTGTTGACCGTCTGAATATGTCAAAAAAGTTTTCGCCCTCAATATATTCATATAACACCAAATTTTCTTGATGATCTATTACCTTGGGCGCATAACCGGTCAAGGCTACTCGTTTGGCAATTTGCATTTCTTTCTCTGCGTCCTCGGCGCTTGCGTATTCTTTGAGTATATATACGAAATTTTCGCTTTCAACCTTGTATACTTTTTTAAGTTTTGAGGACAACTCGGAAATTATTCTATAACTTCTCATATATTTCGAG
>WSNH01000064.1 GCA_013316135.1 Clostridia bacterium | reverse complement strand
ATACCGCACTCCTCTTGACACTCTCTGATAATGCAATGCTCTTTACTCTCTTCTCCCTCAATGCCGCCGCCCGGCAACATTATTATCGGTTGACTTTTAGCATATTCTACGAATATCTTTTCTCCGTCCAATATCACGGCTCTCACAGAATACCTATTGTGTTCATATAACTTATTGACCGCATAATTATCATCGAATATTTCAATTATCTTCATTCTTAACCACCTTTCTTCTCAATTGTCCGCAAGCGCCGTCGATATCGCTCCCCATACTCCTACGCACCGTCACACTTACCCCTTGCTTCTCAAGTAGCGCCATAAATCTGTAAATATTCTTTTTGTTACTTCCGCCCAAACCTCGCTCCTTGACATAATTCAACGGAATGAGATTTATATGACAGGCAAGTCCTTTGACTATGTCTGCAAGTTGTCTAGCGCATTCTTCAGTGTCATTCTTGCCTGCTATCATAGAGTACTCGAAGATAATTCGCCGTCCCGTCTTATCAAAATAATACCTGACAGCCTTAATAATATCAACAATCGAATACTTCTTCGCGATTGGCATAATCTCCTTGCGCATCTCGTCATTAGGCGCGTGCAAAGATATTGTCACCGTCGGAGTATACCCGTCGTCTGCAAGTTGTCTTATCTTATCGCAAAGTCCGCAAGTAGACAAAGATATATTTCTTTTGGATATATTAAGTCCTTTTTCGTCGCTTACAAGCGTCAAAAACTTGCATACGTTGTCATAATTATCCAGCGGTTCTCCGCTTCCCATAAGTACAATATTAGTCACGCCTCTATCTTCGCTGACGGCATTACGAGCATTGACGGCAATGACCTGTCCCAAAATCTCACCTGCCGTAAGATTGCGAATGAGCCCATCCAATCCCGAAGCGCAGAAAGCGCAATTCATTCTGCATCCCACTTGAGTAGATACGCAAAGCGTGTTGCCATACTTGTACTTCATAAGCACGCCTTCAATAATATTGCCGTCGCATAGTTTATATAAGTACTTTAACGTGCCGTCTATTTTGGATTTATATTCGCCGTATATCTCTACGCCTTGAGCAATATAATCTTGCGACAGTTTGTCCAAAAAGCCTTTGGGAAGATTGCTCATTTGCGAAAACTCCGCGCCCTTGACAAGCCACTGCCAAAGTTGTTTTGCTCTAAACTTCGGTTCGCCAAGCCCAACGGTTATATCTTCAATTTCCTCAACGCTCAAATCTGTCAAAAGACTTTTTGCCATTTTATTCTCCTCAAGAGACTATAATATAGTGATACAATCAAGATTACGTCCGCAATCACCGCGATAATTAGGATAGGCATTGCGAGCGTAGCGCCGCCAATAAGATTGCCGCTCAAACTTAATTATAGACTCGTTCTCTCCAACACCGCAATGAAAAATCCATCTCGTCCTTTGCCATCCGGCAAATACTGTTGCAAGGTGACGACTTTCCAATTTTTATTTTCTTTGACGAATCTGCCGACGATATTGTAATTTTCTTCGCGTAAAGTCGTACAAGTGGAATACACTATTCTCTTTTTGGTATATTTGCTTGCGTTGCAAAGTATCTCGTATTGCAACGCGGCAAGTTGGTGGCATTTATCCATACTTGCCGTCAAATATATATCTGCCTTTTTGCCCACAACTCCAAGTCCCGAACAAGGTACGTCGCAAAGCGTCTTATCAAATTTGTCGACAAACCCAGAATTAAACACGCTTCCGTCGTTATATTCCACTGTTATACCAGTCGCGCCCATTCTATTTATATAATCTCGTATTAGTTGCAATCTATGTTCGTGAATATCGCACGCCGTAATAAACACTTCGGCAAGTTCGCTCATATATACTGCCTTACCGCCCGGCGCGCTACACATATCAAGTATGCTTTCACCTTCTTTTACTTCCATTGCCTGCGCCGCCAACATAGAAGTCATAGATTGATAAGTAATCAAGCCTTTCTCGTTAAGCGACTTGATATAAGAGTTGTTGTCTATAAAAAGACCGTCCGCATCACTTTGAATATACTGAATATTCTGAGTTTTCAACATATATTTCAGTTGCTCTACAGTCAGCCTTTTTAAGTTGGGACGAATATGCTCTTTTGTGAAGGTGTCGACGCTCAAAAATTCCTTCGTCACCTCAAATCCATACTGTTTGCTATAAGCCTTGACAAGCCAAAGCGGAACGCTCGTCTCCACACTCAAAGCCTCAATTTTGTCTTTTGGCAAAACAATACTGCTTGCGTCAAAATTCTTCAACGCAGAGTTGACAAAACCCTTGAGTTGTCTTTTGCCGTACTTTTCACATATCGTGACAAGACTGTCTACGACGGCATATCTGGGTATCGAATTGATATAAGTAAGGGCATACATACCCAATTTTAGAAGTATCGCAACCGTCTTTGGCGGTCTTTTATTTGCGACCTTGGCAAGATAGTATTCAAGTTGAACGTCCTTTTGCAACACACCGTAGACAAGTCTGGTGACTATGGCTTGATTGCTTGCGCCGTTGACTCTTTTGTTTAATTCAAGATTGCTATAAGCGCCGTCCTTATAAATCGCAATCAATACTTCAAAAGCCATTAACAAATCGTTCATTTGCCCAAAACCGTCTCGTTTTTTAGTTTTCCACTCGCCATAAACGACGAAATATCCATTGCCTTTTTGCCCTCCAACTGCACTTGCAAAAGTTGCAATACGCCGCTTGAACACTTGACGAAAGCGCTGTTTTTCGTCGAGTAAACTCCGCCATTAGAAAGTTGAGCGGGCAAATTGCAGTCAACGGCTTTGCAATTGAGTATCTTAAACAACTTGCCGTCAAGATATGTGTATACCGACGGCCACGGCGTAAAACCGCGCATTTTGTTGAATATATCTTCGGCGGACAAATTCCAATCTATCAATCCGTCTTCTTTTCTTATCATTGGATAATGCGTAGCATTGCTCTCGTCCTGAGGGGTAAAGACGGCCTTGCCGCTTTCAATCAGTTTTAATGCTTCAACAATGGCTTCGCCACCCAATACGGCAAGTCTGTCAAAGAGTTGTCCTGCGTTTTCGTCAGGTAAAATATCCAATTGCTTTTGCAATAATATATCCCCGCTATCCACGGCAAGCGCAGTCTTCATAATAGTCACGCCCGTAATTTTCTCTCCGTTGATAAGACACCATTGAATTGGACTGCTACCTCTGTATTTTGGCAACAACGACGCGTGAATATTCAGCACTCCGTACTTAGGTATATCCAAAATTTCCTGACTTATAATTTGTCCGAAAGCGCAAGTAATCATTACGTCGGGATTTATTGATTTGATATCCTCAACGCCGTCTCTTCTCAGTCTGTCGTATTGATATACTCTGATACCCTTATTTAACGCATACTCCTTGACCGGACAAAAAGATATTTCGCCGCGATTGCGTCTCTTGTCGGGTTGAGTGATTGCGCCGACTATGTCGTAGCCCTCTCCAACCAACTTATCAAGCGCCTTAACTGCAAAATCCGGAGTACCTAAAAATAGAATACGCATTTGCTACCTCAAGTTCTTTTATTCTTTGCCGTCATACTTCTTATCATAATACAACGTGCCGTCGAGATGGTCTATCTCGTGGCAAAACGCTCTTGCGATAAAGCCTTCTGCCGTCACACTCATATCATTGCCGTATCTATCTTGATAATATACGGTGACTTGATTTGGTCTTTTGACGTCGCAACTCTTTCCCGGAACGCTTAAACACGCTTCGGGTCCGATTTGCGAACCTTTAGTCTTTACTATTTCGGGATTGACAAACTCGATATAAAAATCGTCTACTTGCACTACTGCAATACGTCTCAAAATACCTACTTGCGGAGCAGCCAGACCTACTCCGTCGGCGTGTATCATAGTATCGCGCATATCGTCAATCAACTTGCCAAGTTTGCCGTCAAAGACCTCTACCGGACGGCACTTCTTGCGCAAAGTGGGATTTGGGTCTTTTACTATATCTCTCAATGCCATAATTTCTCCTATGCCATATTCTGCGGATTGAGTTCTGCAAAGACTGTTACGCCTCGGCTTTGATTGCGCTCAATCACTTGATAGAATTGGGCTATAATTTTACTCTCGTTGTCTCTTTTTATTCTCGCTATTATTTGATAGCGGAACTTATTTTGAATTCTGCCAAGCGGCGCTTTCATTGCCTGTATATAAAGAAAGTCCTGCTTGTTATCCTGCGCATATTCCATAATCCGTCTATATATTGACTTGGCAACTTCTATGACTTTATCCTCGTCTTCCGACGTCATAAGCACGCGTATTATAGTCGTGTACGGCGGAAAATTCGTGGTCTTGCGCACGTTGTTTTCCTTTTGGAAAAATCCCTCGTAATCATACTTTGAAGCATATCTATACACATAGTGATTTGGCGCATACGTCTGCAAAATAACTTTGCCGCCCTTATCGCTTCTGCCCGCTCTTCCCGCAACCTGCGTAACCAACTGAAAAGTACGCTCGTTGGAGCGGTAATCTTGATGATAAAGGCTCATATCGGCGTCAAGTATGCCCACCAATGTCACGTCGGGAAAATCGTGTCCTTTGGCTATCATCTGCGTACCCACAAGTATCTGCGCTTCTTTTGCGGCAAACTTGCCGAGTATCTCAAGATAAGCATCTTTAGTCGTAGTAGTCTCGTTGTCCATACGCAGTACGCTGACGTCGGGCAAAAGTCTCTTTATCTCTTCGACTACCCTTTGCGTGCCTATCTTGCCGTAACGTATGCTGTCACTGCCGCAATCGGGACAACGGTTGAGCATCTTATATCTTTTGCCGCAGTAGTGACATTTGAGAAGGTTGTCCACCGAGTGATATGTAAGCGACACGTCGCAATCCGTGCATTTTGCTATATATCCGCACTTTCGGCACATCACAAAAGACGAATGTCCTCTGCGATTGAGGAATATCATAACCTGCTCATCCTTCTTGACGGTGTCAACTATCTTTTGTTCCAAAGTCGAGGAAAATATAGAGTCGTTGCCCATCAAAAGTTGATGCGACATATTGACTATCTCTATGTCGGGCATCCCCTTGTCTGATATACGTTGGCTCATAACCGCCAAATCATACTCTCCGCGTTTTGCAAGCAGATAACTCTCTATCGACGGCGTCGCGCTACCAAGCACCACCTTTGCATTGTTGTACTTTGCTCTAAATCGCGCAATATCAACAGTACGATAACGCGGATTCGATTCGCTGACGTAACTTGAATCGTGTTCTTCGTCAATAATTATCAGTCCCAGATCCTTTATAGGAGCAAATATTGCCGATCTTGCGCCTACGGCTATCTTTGCCTCGCCCTTGAGCAGTCTGCGCCATTCGTCAAATCTTTCGCCGTCGCTTAGCCCGCTGTGAAGCATAGCCACGCTGTCGCCAAAATATCCTCTGAAGTTGCGAAGCATTTGCGGCGTAAGCGAAATCTCAGGAACTAACATAATTGCCGTCCTGCCCTCGGCAAGCGCTCTTTGTATTGCATTGATATACACCAGCGTCTTTCCGCTGCCGGTAACTCCGTGAAGCAGTATCACGTCGTTTTGACTTGCAAAAATTTTGTCAACCGCGCTCTTTTGCGCGTCTCGAAGTTGAACGGACTCGCCGCTGCCTTTTACGCTTGCCATAGGCTTGCGCCCAACTTCTTCGCTTGACTTGACAATGATATTCTTGTCAATCAAAGCATTGATAGCGCTCGAAGAAAACTCATTTGACAGCGCTGTCAAATACTCTCCGCCTTGCCTAAGTCTTTCGACAAGAGCAAGTTGACTCTTTGCTCTTGCCGGTATTTGCGCTAATATTTCGTCAAAACTCAAATTAGGATTGAGACTAAGATATATTCTCGTCAACTCCTTGACGCGTCCGCCTCTTAATTTTGATGGGATAAAGAGTCTCAACGCGTCGACATAGCGAATATAAAACTTGTCTTTCATATACCGCATAAGCGCAAGCATTTCTTCGCTTATGCAGACAAAATCGTCAAGAACGGCTTCTATGTATTTCAAAGACGGCACGTCGGACTTGTCGGCTATATCAATACAAAAGCCCTCAATTCTGCGCGGTCCAAAAGGTACGATTACTCTCGCTCCCTTTCGCACGTCAAGATTTGAGGGAATCTCATAATCAAATATCTTGTCCGTCTGCGAATTGCTTATATCAACAATAACTTTGGCAATCATCTAAGCGCCTCGTCGAGAATCAAATCGGCAACTTGGCTCTTGCTCATCTTTGGATACGAACTCTCGCTGCCGTCTCCTTTGATCAGCGTCACGATATTGGTGTCTACGTCAAAACCTGCGCCCTCTGCGCTCACGTCGTTGGCCACGACCATATCGGCATTTTTACTCTTGAGTTTGCCTCTCGCGCTTTCAAGCAAGTCTTGCGTTTCGGCGCAAAATACTACGAGTTTTCTGTCACCCTTGACTTCACCGACGGCTTTGGCTATGTCGGGATTTTTTGTAAGTTTCAACGTAATCTCTTCGCCTTTAAGTTTTTGCTTGACTGCCTCGATGGGTCTATAATCGCTCGGAGCCGCCGCCTTGATAATTATATCGCAGTCATTATAATTTTCCATTACTGCGTCGTACATCTGCATCGTGCTTTCTACGGATATTACGCGAGTAATATAGCCGGGTATCTCAACTTGAGTGAGCCCTTTGACAAGTATTACCTCCGCGCCTCTCTTGAAAGCGCTCTTTGCAATCTCAACGCCCATCTTGCCCGAAGAACGATTTGTGATAAATCTTACGCCGTCAATATTTTCTCTCGTAGCGCCGGCAGTGACAAGCACTTTCTTACCATTGTAATCTCTCTTGGGCAGCAACGTCTCCAGCGCCTTTGCGACTATATCTTCCGGCTCTGCCATCTTGCCCTTTCCGCTGTCTCCACAAGCAAGCCTGCCCTCTATAGAATCAACTATTATCACGCCTTTGTCTCTGAGTTTTGCAAGATTCTCCTTAACAGTGGAATTGCAATACATATTTGTGTTCATTGCAGGCGCTATTATTATAGGACACTTAAGCGCCAGATAAGTAGTGGACAGCATATCGTCGGCAATACCTTCTGCAAGTTTTGCAATAATATTAGCCGTAGCGGGAGCAATAATACATATATCCGCCTTTTTTGCAAGAGCAATATGCTCGACCTCCCACTGTCTTTCGCGTGAAAACATATCGCTTACGACCGGACGCGCCGACAAAGTCTCAAAAGTCAAAGGAGACACAAACTCGGTTGCGTGCGCCGTCATAATGACGTCCACTCCTGCGCCGAGTTTTTTGAGTCTCGATACTATTTCGCACGACTTGTAACAAGCAATTCCGCCGCTTACGCCCAACAATACATTGAAGTTTTCAAGCATTTGTCACCTTCAAAATTATTGATTGTCTCTCTTAATCTCGACTTCGCCTTCGAATACTTCTTGAGCGGCGAGAGAAATAGCCTTCATACCCGACTTCTCAAGCATATCGGAATATTGAGTCTCGAGTTGTCTTGCTCTCTTTGCGACACCGCACACGAGCGCATAACGACAC
>WSNH01000063.1 GCA_013316135.1 Clostridia bacterium | reverse complement strand
ATTATATACTCTCCTTTACTCTGAATAACGATTTAAGCCATACAAAAAATTTTATAAAAACTTTCCACATAAGTTTTACCAATTTTAAAAATACTGGCATTATTATAAGACTGATTCCAAACAATACTAGCCCCAGTCCTAACTCAACAACTCCCGATACAGCATTGGAAAACAGTCCGCCAACTCCTGCCCCAATAGTTGCAACACCTGCTATAAGCAACGCAAACGGAATTACGCAAAATACAATCGTCACTAATACCATTGCCATAAAAATTCCAAATATAGGTATTGCAAAAACAATGCATAACAACACAAAAGCCCAAGTACGGTCGCTTGTTTTTTGCGGCGAATAATTCAGATTACTCTCAAAAGCGGGATCGGACTTGATTTTAATATCCTCCGCTTGCTCCTCTTCCATATCAGGCGTATAATTTATAAAATACTGTTCGCCGCTTTCAGATAATATACGCCTGGCGGCGTCATAAGGAGCGCCGAATTCAGCAGTTATTTCGTGCTCTGTATAACCTGCGTCCCGCCTATCGGCGTATGCTTCGGCATAATAATCCAACACTCGCGCGCGCTCCTGTTCCGGCACGCATAAAAGGTTGCATTTGAGTTCATCCCGCCATTCATTATAGGTCATTGTTACCTCCGCAGTGGACTATAAGCGCCCACCAAACAACTTTTTATATATAGAATTTATTTCTAGCAGATCATCTCTGCCCGATTTCAACTTTCTAAGCCCCAGAGGCGTTATTTTGTAATACCGCCTGAGCCTGCCGCTGAATTCCGCGGTGCGAGTCACTACAAACCCGCCGACTTCGAGTCTCTTCAAAATAGGATAAAGCGTGCTTTCCGAAATCTCGATAACGCCCGTAAGATCGCTTATTATTTTATAGCCGTAACTTTCTCCTTTGCTAATAGCGTGAAGAACGCATACGTCCAATATCCCTTTTTTCAACTGTATGTCCACAAGTAGTACCCCGCTTTACATAATACTATACATTGCATAGTATGCTATGTCAAGCGTTTGTGAAAAATCAAATAAAAAAATTTAAAGAGCAAAATAAATAAGGCTAATCATATATTTTGATAATCGAGCAGAAGAACTGCAAGAATAATTTGTAAATGTTGAAATAAATTAACTAATTATAACCAAATCTCTTTCAAAACTTTCTTAAATCAAACCAATTATAAAGAAAAGGCGATTGAAAATCGCCTTTTGGTGCGCCTTCAGAGACTCGAACTCTGGACCCAATGATTAAGAGTCATTTGCTCTACCAACTGAGCTAAAGGCGCATATTCTGCTGGAGCGGGAGACGAGATTCGAACTCGCGACGTTCACCTTGGCAAGGTGACGCTCTACCACTGAGCCACTCCCGCATTGTCTTTTGCTTTTGGTGCGGATGAAGAGACTCGAACTCCCATGTCGTTGACACTAGATCCTAAGTCTAGCGCGTCTGCCAATTCCGCCACATCCGCATATTTTGGTGACCCATCCGGGATTTGAACCCGGGACACCATGATTAAAAGTCATGTGCTCTACCGACTGAGCTAATGGGTCAAGCCTTTGTTATAATATATCAAAGCGCTCAATAAATCAAGCATTTTGCTATACTTTCTTAAAAATTTTACGACCCACGCCTATTGTTTTAGCATTGGCTGGGGTGGAAGGATTTGAACCCTCAAGTGCTGGAGTCAGAGTCCAGTGCCTTAACCATTTGGCGACACCCCAATGGTATTGGCAGGGGTAGCAGGATTTGAACCTACGAATACCAGAGTCAAAGTCTGGTGCCTTACCGCTTGGCGATACCCCTACGTATCTTTGAGTGGGGTGGATAAAGGGAGTCGAACCCTTGACCTCAGGAATCACAATCCTGCGCTCTAACCAACTGAGCTATACCCACCACCTGTGGTGAGCCTGAAGGGATTTGAACCCCCGACCCACGGCTTAGAAGGCCGTTGCTCTATCCAGCTGAGCTACAGACTCACAAGTGGAGCGGGTGATGGGAATCGAACCCACGCGACCAGCTTGGAAGGCTGGGATTCTACCGTTGAACTACACCCGCGCGCTTTTGAGATGAATAAAACATTTCATTCAAGTGCCTACAAATTTTACCACAGCCAAAGTGCTATGTCAACCAAAATATTAAAAGTTTTTAAATTACGTTTTTATAATTTGCGCAAAATACTCTTTATCTTCTTTGGAAATTCTAAAAGAATCTTTTATTTTTTGTAATGCCAACTTTTTTACTTGCTCGCTCACTTTATCGCTTTGCATAAGCGTTACAGCAACCCATCTGTTCTTCACCGCCAAAACTTGTATAAGCCAAGCGAGCGCCATATCCACATAATAGTCATTTGCAATCAGATTATCTACAATCTCATAAATAACTTTGTCATTGTCAAAAAAATTGATCATAACGGCAACTATGCCCCACCTTGCAAACCAAATTTCCTCTCTCTTAGCGTATTGTTTTACTTTTTCCAAATAGGTATCGTCTTTGCGGCGAATATCCGAGCAAACAACGTCGTTAAGCGCCCAATCGTCAATTTCGCCGATGAATCTTTCTAATAGCGGAAAGAAATCATTATCGTCAAGTTTGAGATACTTAATAAGCAAACCTTTGAGCATACACTGCTCGTAGCACTGCGGTTTTTGCGCAAGAAATTCCGTCACGTCTTTTGTCTTTGCTATCTCTTTGGCATACTTGCGTAAGATAGGTATTCTAATACCGTTGATGGGATAATTTGATCGAGTCAGTCTGGAGTGAAAATTGCGGTATTCCTCCTCGCTGTTTTCTCTGACAAAATCCCAAAATTCATTTATCTCGTAAGCTTTCATTTTATCCTCACTTTTTCCAAAAAACTAAACTTGTCATACTGCCGTATGACTGCGAGTATTTTACATCAACGCCATAATTTGCAAATATATCCAATCCGTCGCTTTTCAACGCGGAAATATACTGCTTCAAAAGCAAATTATCACAACGTACGTCTATCGTAATATATGACCCCTGCCCCATCATTTTTCCTTTGGTCTTTGCAACATATCTCAGCAATATCTCAAGTTCGGATTCATTATCCATCACCATATCGTAAATATTGCCGTCGTAATTAAAGAACGTATTGGCAAAGACATCGTACGGCGCTCCCGCAAAATATCCAGAATAATCTCCCAAATAAATTTCGTAATGTGCTCCGTCTTTTTGATTGCCGCTTTGTTCGTCTGTCATAAACAAAGTGTTGTGTTTAAGAACCTCTTGAGTTTGTGAATTGCCGTTAAATTGATATTTCTCGTTTGCCCAGGTACTGTCTAATACATACCAATTACCGTCAATATATACCTTGTTCCAAGCGTGTTGAGCATAGACTGGATTGACAAGTTCGCTTCCTTTGCCCGAAGCGCCCTTTATCTTGTAGCAAGGAATACCTTCAATCCCGCACAAAAGACTTAAAGCCTTGGCATATCCGTTGCATACGGCAAGTCCGTCTAAAATTGCGCCTTCGAGATATAACTCCCTATATGCGTAATACTTGTTATAAGATTCGTTTGACGGCGATGCCGCGTTCAGTTCGTCTGAAAGCGCCCAGTTATAAGTTACGTATGCCGACAGCCAGTCTGCAATTGCGTGTACCTTTTGGAAGTCAGTCATTCCGTCGTCTATTATTGACTTTAATATCGTCTTCGCCTTTTGATATACCGCTTGAGCGGGACTGCCTTGCTTGGGTATAGGACGAACTCCGCGCTCTAATGCGCGATACAATTCTTCACTGTATGTGACTTCTGCCGTCTCTTGCAAACTGTTGACGGCAAATTCGTCAAAATCAACGCTTCGTCCAACTGCCGAGAAGTGCGTATCATTAAAAATATTTTCTTTTATTGTGGGCGTTCGCGCTGCGCTACTTGGTATACAAGTAGAATACACTGTCAGATGCACTTCGTAAATATTGATATACCCGCCTTTGACTTGCCAACTGTCTTTTACGCCCTCATTGAAATACTCCACTGCCGAGCGAATCTTTGTATCAAGTTGAGTAGCGTTACCGGCAAGCGACGGATTGACGTATATCCTCCACATCTTTTCAAAATTTGAATCTGTCGACGGCATCAAATCGTTATAATGTATCAAAGAATAAAACACAAGGTCTTTTAGTTCGTCATAATCGTCAATAAAAGTATTATAGCGCGTTCCAAGATATTCAAAACTATTCGTGTAGGCTAGGTATCTTTGAATTGACGGATTGGAAATATCCACGTTGAGAATCACGCCCAGACTCGTCTCTCTCTTGCCGTCCATAAGAGCCGTAACTCTCACTTCGTCTCCGTATGCTATCCTGCCTGTAGCATTGAAATTATATCCGTCAAACAAATCTGAATTGTCAACACTGCTGTATTCCTTATCGCCTACTTTGACAATAAATTCTTCGGCATCATCCCTTAGCATATCCCAACGCACAAAAATTTCGGGATAAGAACTATCGTAATCAACCTTGACGTTTATCGGATAAGAGTCTGCGCCCTTTAAGTTTAGCCAAACCTCGCTTTTCCCGTGCGTCGTATATATCTCCAACAAATGTATTCCGTACGAAAGTCCGCTCAACGATTTATTGGCGGTCAAAGTAATTTTTGAATCATTAGAACAGACGTAAGCCGACGAGAGCAATCTTTTGCCGTCAATACTCACGTCCTTAACGTAATTTTTTGAACCTTCGCTAGCGACTTTTCCATCATATCCGAGATAAATATCGTAATTTATTGCCAAATTCAAAAGCGTAATTACGCCATTGGTATTTTCACTGTAGATAGGCGAATTTATCAACCCGCCTTTAATAATGTCCATTGGCAACTCGTCTACGATTTGAACATTGATCTTATCTTGACTATCGTCATTGTATTGGACTTCAAAAGACAGTCTTGCACCCACGCTGAACTTTTTGAAATATACGCTTTTTATATTCAACGCGTTGGCGTTTTTGTCATAACTCCAATCGCCGTATTGACTCAACGTAAATCCGCTTACGCTCTTTATACCGTTTTGATTGGCTAATACTATAGACAAGTCGTCGTTGCGTTTTGCAAGATGATAATATATGCTTCTTAACTTGCCTATGTCTCTTTTGACGCCATCGACGTCGTCCGGAGCGTCGGGGTCGTGGTAATTGTCGTCCGGGTCTTGCCAAATTTGATCCACAACGACGTCTATGACAAGCGTTTCTCTTTCGACTTCGTTGTCCTTAAATACTAAAAGTATAACAAAATATTTTCCCGACTGCGCAAAATATCCGCCGAGTCTTCTATGATTTTCTGCGCCGCTTATGTCACTTTCGTTATAAACAACAGTCCCATCGGCATTTTCTCCAAAATAAACTATTAAAGTATACTTTTCCGCCCAATTGCATTTCCAATGTATTACGTTGCTTTGCTCAATATATTCAAGTATGACTTTTCCACCGTCTTCTTGGCTATTTCTGCCATTGCCGTCGCAAGCCGCTATAAAAATACAAAGCGACAGCAGAATACATATCACGATTGTAACATACTTGTTTTTCTTCATATTTTTATTATATCACATTAAGAGGCGCTTTTCAACAGCCGATGAAATTAAACTAATATAAATCAGTAAAAAAAGAGCAAGACATAAAACTTGCTCTTACTTCTTATAATATGCGAGGCGCTGACTAATCCGATTCTTCCGAGTCTAAATCGTCCGTGTCGGCTGCCGTCTGCGTCGTCTGTGTCGATTGCGGCTCCACCGCTTCTACGCTCTCTTGAATAGGCGTTTTTCCGTTGGGCTCAGCCAAGTCTCCGTTGACTTCATTAGCAATACTGCCGTCTCCGCCGCTGATGGGTACGAGTTCAGGTAATTCCGTATGCGGGAACTTCTTATAAAGCATCTTGAGGAAAAGCGGAGTCAAAATGGAAGATACGATTATCAAAAGTATAATTGCCGGATAGAACTGCTCCGATATAAGACCTTGCGCCTTACCGGTGTTGGCAACTATGAGGCACACTTCGCCTCTCACCATCATACCTATGCCCACCTTGCAACTTTCTTGCCAACTATATTTGCACACTTTTGCGCCCAATCCGCATCCGACAAACTTTGACGCCATACCGAATATGACAAAAGCTAAACAGAACAATAATATAAATACTACGCTGCTGCTTGTAAACATCTGTCCAATCTGATCATAGTTGAGCGATATGCCAATGTTGGCAAAGAAAAGAGGCGAAAACATCATATATGTGCTCATATCTATTCTGCGCTCTACATAATGACTCTCTTTCATATTGGCAATCATCATACCTGCAAGGAAAGATCCCGTGATTGCCGCAACTCCGAAAAATGCCTCTGCTATTGCCGCAAATACAAAGCAAAGCGCCAAACTGAATATCGACAGACGTCTGGTATGAGGATTGTGCTCGCTCATTTTCTTGAATACCAAGTGCGCCAACGCGCCGAGGCCGATTGCAACGGCAAAGAAAAGCGCGACGTTGATCAACGTGATGAGGAAAGAGTTGGGATTTTCGCTGAACAATTGCATAAACGCTTTGCCCACGCTGAAACTAGTCGTATTGGCTGTAAAGACAGCAAGTATTACTATGCCTATTATGTCGTCGAGAATGGCGGCTGTAACAATAGACGCTCCTACTTTGCCGTGAAGCACGTTGAGTTCTTTGAGCACTGCAACGGTAATACCTACCGAAGTTGCCGTCAAAATTACGCCAAAGAAAAATCTTTGTTTGATTATGCTGAGTTCTTGATTAAAAAGACTGTTTGGTAATATCCAAGATATTACGAATCCGGTGAGAAAAGGCACGAACACGCCCAATACGGTAATGACTATTGAGGCTACTCCGTTCTTTTTGATTTCACTGATATTTGTCTCCATACCGGCTGAAAACATAATAAGATTGACGCCTATATTAGCCAAAATGACAATAACCGAATCGTTGCCGTTTACCAAAAAGAGATTGGGATTTATCTTGGACAAAACCAAATTGATAAGACCGATGATTACGCCGGCAAGCAATGCGCCCAAGACCTGCGGAAGCCCTATTTTTTTCAAAAGGATTCCCAAGAATTTGGTAGCCACCAAGATAATTGCTATCTCAAACAAAATCCAATATTGATTATTGATAATCTCAATCAATTTATCCATATATGCAATCTCCTTTGTATAGCCCCCTTAAATCCAAATTATTATATGCCCTTATTCTATAGAAGTCAACAGATTGATAAAGGTTTTTATGTAAAAAAATACTGCCACAAGGCAGTATGCGACTCACAAAATGCACCCACGCCAAATACAACGTGGGCGATATTGAAGACTAAAGAAATCAGTCGAGGTCGATTTTATTGAGCAAATCTCTCAAATTGATGATTTCTTCTTTGCTCAAAGTGACTCCTTTTCCCATTTTTTCGCCATCGGGAGACCACTCTCTAATGTCGTACTTTGCTTCTTTCTGATTCCAACTGATAAGTTTGATTTCCTTTTTCCAGCCCTTGCTTGACTCCGACAAACTTCCGTAAGTCTCAACGACCTCATACTTAAATTCCGGCATAACGCCCTCCTAGAAAGTTTTATTTCTTTGTTTTATTCTATCACACTACAGATATAATTACAATACTTTTTTTAAATTTTTTAATAATATTTTAAAAGTTATATTATAATATTTTATAT
>WSNH01000062.1 GCA_013316135.1 Clostridia bacterium | reverse complement strand
ATTTAATATGATATAAGAAGCGTTTTTGCGTCTAATTTATCTAAAGCAACAAAATGTTCGCCAAATTCCTTGCATAATAAAAATTAATAATATAATATTATTATGTAAATATTTAGTTGTTACTTACGGAGGTAGTTATGTCAGGACATAGCAAATGGGCTAACATCAAAAACAAAAAGGGCAAGAGCGACGCAAAGAGAGCGAGCGTATTTACCAAGATAGGCAGAGAAATTGCAGTAGCCGTTAAGCAAGGCGGTCCCGACCCCAATTCAAATGCGAGGTTGAGGGACGTTATTGCTAAGGCAAAAGCCAACAATATGCCCAACGATAATATCGAAAGAGGAATCAAGAAAGCAAGCGGAGAACTCAACGCCGTCAACTATGAGGAAAATGTCTACGAGGGTTATGCCGCTGGCGGCGTTGCCGTGATAGTAGAGACTTTGACGGACAATAAAAACCGCACTGCGGGCGATATCCGTCATCATTTCGATAAGTGCGGAGGCGCTATGGGTACCAGCGGTTGCGTGTCGTATATGTTTGAGACTAAGGGCGTAATAGTAGTCGACGGCGAGGGCGTGGACGAAGATACTGTAATGATGATCGCGCTCGATTGCGGAGCCAACGATATTCAGAGCGATGAAGACGTATTCGAGATTTATACCGACCCCAATTCTTTGGGCGAAGTGAGAGAGGCTCTTGAGAAAGAGGGCAGTCTCAAAATCTTGTCGGCTCAGGTAGACAGAATCCCAAGCAATACGGTCAAGCCGGACAAGGACGCAGAGGCAAAAGTACTCAAACTATTGGATATGCTGGAAGACAACGACGACGTTCAAAACGTATATCACAACGCAGAACTCGACGACGAAGACGACGAAGACTGATTTTAGAGGTCAATTATGGAAAATATGCAAGAAGTATGTTGCAAAGTTAGGAATGCAACTTATAAATTATCTTTATACGATACAAAAACAAAAAACAATATTCTTTTGACGATAGCAGAAAAGATAGAGCAAAATAAAGAAAATATCAAGAAAATCAACGTTATAGATATTGAGAATGCCAAAGGCAAGTTGTCCGAAGCAATGATAGACAGACTCACTTTGACAGATTCTCGCATTGCGCTTATGGCAGAGGGTGTAAGACAAGTGGCAGACCTTGACGACCCTGTGGGTAAAGTCGTAAGGCAATGGAAGGTCTACAGCGGACTTGAAATCAAAAAGGTCAGAGCGCCTCTCGGCGTAATAGGCGTGATTTATGAATCAAGGCCCAACGTCACTGTGGACGTGGCAAGTCTCTGTATTAAGTCGGGCAACGGAGTTTTGCTCAAAGGCGGAAAAGAGGCTATCAATACCAATAGGGCGCTTTTTGAGATAATCCAAGAGGCTATCGAAGAACTTGGTCTTGACAAGGACATAGTTGGATTTGTCGACAATGTGGACAGACAGGCAACGTATGATATGTTGCAACAGGCAAAATATATCGACGTAATTATCCCCAGAGGAAGCGATAATCTTAAGAAATTTGTGCTTACAAATTCGCAGATACCTGTCGTAGCGTCGTCGGGCGGAAATTGCCACGTATATGTAGAGAAGACTGCAGACCTTGAGATGGCAAAGAAGATAGTATACAATGCAAAAATGCAAAGAGTGTCGGTGTGCAACGCTCAAGAGCAACTGCTAGTCGACGAGGCAATTGCTGATAAGTTTTTGCCTGATATGCTCAAGACTTTGCAAGACGGCGGCTGTAAGATAATAGGCGATGAGACAATTCAAAAGTACGCAAGTGATATAATTCCTGCTACCGAAGAGGATTACAGGACGGAAAGGGAAGATTACTTTCTTACGGTCAAAGTTGTCAAAGATTATAAAGAGGCAATTGACCGTATTAACGCCAACGGATCCAAGCACAGCGAAGCAATTGTGTCAAAAGACGAAGAAATAATGAAAATCTTTACGACGGCTGTCGACGCAGGCTGTGTTTATACCAACGCTTCGACGAGATTTACCGATGGATTTGAGTTTGGTTTCGGAGCGGAGATTGCTATATCTACGCAAAAGTTGCACGCAAGAGGTCCGCTTGGTTTGGAGCAGTTGACAAGCGAAAAATACGTCGTCACGGGTCACGGCGAGATACGCAAATGATAATCTTGGGAATAGACCCAGGACTTGCCATTGTGGGTTATGGCGTGATTGAGGCGCAAAAGGGAGCCTTTCGTCCGATAGACTGCGGAGTTATCAATACTCCAAAAGAGGATACGGTGCCTATAAGACTTACCAAAATATACGATGGAATCAACTCTTTGATAGACAGGTTTAACCCCGATTGCATCGCCATAGAAGAACTGTTTTTTAATACCAATATTACCACCGGTATCAATGTGGCTCAGGCGAGGGGAGTCGTGCTGTTGGCTTGTCAGCAAAAGGGACTGAAGATGTATGAATATACGCCGTTGCAAATCAAACAAGCATTGACAGGCTACGGCAAAGCAGAGAAAAAACAAATTCAGTATATGGTCACAAGATTGCTTAATCTCAAAGCTGTGCCGAAACCCGACGACGCGGCTGACGGACTTGCCGTTGCGCTTACTCACGGACAGACGGCGCGTCTTGGCGGACTGTTTGGAATAAGATAAGGAAATAATATGTACTATTCGATTACCGGCAAAGTTGTATTTTATGAAGAAGGCAAAGTTGTGTTGGAAAACAACGGCATTGCCTATGAACTTGGAGTGACTGCAAATACGTTGTCGGCATTTGCAAAAAAGGGCGAAACCGTCACCGCGTATACCTATCTAAAGGTAGCAGAAGACGAGATGAGTCTATATGGCTTTTTCAGCAAAGAAGAAAAGGCAATGTTTATCAATTTGATCAGCGTCAGCGGAGTTGGACCAAAGACGGCTTTGCAGATACTTTCGGGTATAGATTTACAAAGACTTGCAATCGCAATAGTCAATAGCGACGCTAAGACGCTTTCAAAAGTCAAGGGACTTGGCAAGAAGACTGCCGAGCGTATTATTCTTGAACTTAAAGAAAAGATTGCTGAAGTGGGCGGTAGAGACGACGGCGACGGATTTTTCGGATTGCTTGGCGGAGACGATACTTCAAAAGACGAAGTCGTCAACGACGCTGTGCTTGCTTTGGTATCTTTGGGCATATCTAAGACGGAAGCCGTCAAGGCGGTGGCTGTTGCAAGAAGCAAGACGGATAAACTTGAAAACATAATCACACTGGCATTAAGGAGTTTTGATAAGTAATGGAATTTTTTGACGATGAAGAGAGATTTATGTCCTCAATGCAAGGAGTAAGCGAAGGAGATAGCGAAAATTCGCTTCGCCCCAAAAGTATGTCCGATTATGTCGGTCAAGATAAGATAAAGGATAATCTTGAAATATATATCAAAGCCGCAGTGGGAAGAGACGAGGCGCTTGACCACGTGCTTTTATACGGACCACCGGGGCTTGGTAAGACGACTTTGGCGCATATCATTGCAAGCGAAATGGGATCGCAAATCAGAATTACTTCCGGACCTGCTATAGAAAAAGCCGCAGACTTGGCGGCAATACTGACAAATCTCAACGAAAAAGACGTGCTTTTTATAGACGAAATACACAGGCTCAATCGCAACGTCGAAGAAGTGCTTTATCCCGCTATGGAAGATTACGCGCTTGATTTTATGGTCGGCAAAGGACCAAGCGCAAGGAGTATAAGACTTTCGCTTCCAAAGTTTACGCTGATCGGCGCAACGACGCGAGCGGGTATGCTTACTTCTCCGCTACGCGATAGATTTGGAGTCAACTGCCGTCTTGAGATGTACACTCCCGAAGAACTTGCAAGTATCGTAAGACGTAGTGCGGGACTTTTGGGTGTGGAGATTACTGAAGACGGCGCGTACGAGATCGCAAGGCGCAGTAGGGGAACTCCGAGAATTGCCAATCGTATTCTTAAGAGAGTGAGAGATTACAGCGAAGTTTTGGCAGAGGGTATCATTGACGCAAAGGTATCGGATATTGCGCTTGGCAAGATGGAAATCGACAAACTTGGGCTTGATAACATAGACCGTAAGATAATACTCACGATAATTGACAAATTCAACGGCGGACCGGTCGGACTTGATACGTTGGCGGCTTCGATAGGCGAAGACGCAGGCACTATCGAAGACGTATATGAGCCATATCTTATGCAGATTACTTTTATTGCGCGCACCCCCAGAGGACGCATTTGTCTGCCCGACGCATATACGCATTTTGGCAGAAAGGCTAATCAACTTGCTTATGAGCAACTTTCTATGCTTGATACAGAGGATAAATAATGAAGACGAGCGATTTTTATTACGATCTTCCGCAAGAACTCATTGCGCAGACTCCTATAGAGCCAAGAGACGCGTCTAGATTGTTGGTTTATCATAAGGACAGTACAAATATAGAACATAAGCATTTTTACGACGTAATAGATTATCTGCAAAAAGGCGACGTGCTTGTCATCAACAATACCAAAGTAATTCCCGCAAGGATATTTGCGACAAGATTACCTCGTACGGAAAAGACTATTGAGAATAATACAGAGGTCTTGTTGCTCAAACGCAAAGAGTACGATGTGTGGGAGTGTATTACGCGTCCTGCAAAAAAACTCAAAATCGGCGCTATGCTAGACTTTGGAAAGATGCAAGGACAGGTCGTCGGCTTTGGCGAAGAGGGCATAAGATATATTAAATTTATATTCGACGGAGTTTTTGAAAATATTCTTGATGAAATCGGCAATATGCCTCTTCCGCCGTATATAACTCACAAACTTGAGGATAAGAGCAGATATCAGACGGTATATAGCAAGATAGACGGCTCGGCTGCGGCGCCTACGGCTGGCTTGCATTTCACGCCGCAACTTTTGCAGAAAATTGAAGAGAAGGGAGTGCAGATTGCCAAGGTGCTTTTGCACGTTGGATTAGGCACGTTCAGACCTGTAAAGGAAGACGATATACTCAATCATAAAATGCACAGCGAATATTTTGAAGTGGACGAACTCAATGCAAAGATCATCAATGACGCTTTGGCAGAGGGAAGACGCGTGATATGCGTAGGTACGACATCTGTAAGGGTGGTGGAAAGCGCAGCAAGCGAAGAGGGATACGTCAGACCAAGCAAAGGAGAAACGCAGATTTTTATCTACCCCGGATATAAGTTCAAAGTCGTCAAAGGACTGATAACCAACTTTCATTTGCCGGAGTCCACGTTGATTATGCTCGTCAGCGCATTTATAGGTAGAGAGAATACTTTTGCGGCATATAATACGGCGGTGAAGGAGAAGTATCGCTTTTTCTCATTCGGTGACGCAATGCTCGTCATATAAGCGGCGAATCTCTTTGTCGCGTTTGCGTTTTGCTTTGATTGCGAACGTTTCTCTGATTATAGTTTAACAATTGATTATCACATAAATATTTGGGTAAAGGATAAATATGGAAAATTTTAAGTATGAAGTAATAAAAGTTTGCAAGCAATCGGGTGCAAGAGTAGGTCGCTTTACCACTCCGCACGGAGTGATTGATACACCCGTGTTTATGCCGGTCGGTACGAATGCGACGGTCAAGGCGCTTACGCCAAAGGATGTGGAAGACACCAAGGCGTCTATCGTGCTTGCAAATACTTATCATTTATATTTAAGACCGGGCGCAGACCTTGTGGAGAAGGCGGGCGGACTTCATAATTTTATGAATTGGCGCAAACCTATTTTGACAGACAGCGGAGGATTTCAAGTCTTTTCACTTTCCAAAATGAGAAAGATTACGGAAGACGGAGTGACGTTTTCTTCATATATTGACGGCTCAAAGCACTTTATGGGACCCGAAGAATCTATTGCTGTCCAAAACAAGTTGGGCGGAGATATTATTATGGCTTTTGACGAATGCACAGACGGAGTAACCGACTATAAGTATGCCAAAGGAGCAATGAATCGCACTCTGGATTGGCTTGTAAGGTCTGTTAAGGCGCACAAAAATCCCAATCAAATGCTTTTTCCCATCATACAAGGCAATATGTATTCCGATTTGCGCGTTGAGAGCGCAAAGAGAACTATTGAGTATGCAAAGTGCGGTTTTTCTATCGGCGGACTTTCGGTAGGAGAGCCAAAGCCCGTTATGTACGAGATGCTTGACTTGTTGAGAGAATATTATCCCGACAATCAACCTAGGTATCTTATGGGCGTAGGTTCGCCCGACTGCCTTGTTGAAGGGGTAATGAGGGGTATAGATATGTTTGACTGCGTGCTTCCTACGCGTATGGCTCGCAATGGCTCGGCATTCACAAAATACGGCAACTTGACTATACGCAACGCTGCTTTCAAAGAAGATTTTTCTCCTGTGGATAGCGAATGCGATTGTTATTGCTGTCGCAATTTCTCGCGAGCCTATATCCGTCATCTTATCAATTCGGGCGAGATACTAGGCGGAGCCTTGCTGTCAATACATAATATAAGATTTTTGACAAAACTAATGGAAGATATGCGAGGGGCAATTATGGAAGATAGATTTGGGGACTTTTATAAGCAGTTTACTTCAAACTATACTTGGGGACACGGCGGAGAAAAGTCTGTTCGTAAAAAATAATGTGTATTCGTTGAATTAGTTAAAGTTAATGCGCTATAAATGTTTGTGTAGAGTAAAAAACTGTAAAAAGTATATAAAATATCAAAAATACCCAACAAAATACTTGTAATTGTTGAGTAAATAAGTTAAACTTGAATAGATATTGAATTGATTGATATAATTTTTATATTGATTTAAGTTGATAAATAAAGTTTTAAGGAGCAAATATGAATTTATTAAGTTTGTTAAGCGCAGACGAGGGCGGAAGCGGCGGTTTGTTTGGCGGCTCAAGTTGGGTAATGATAGTCGTTCTCGTAGTATTGATGGTTGTTATGTTTGCGGCTTCTATAATACCGCAAAAGAAGCGCCAAAAGAAAGCGCAAGAAATGATGAATAGCATCACAGTTGGAACAAAAGTCAAGACGATAGGCGGTTTTGTCGGAGAGATAAAAAAGGTTGATAACAACGCAGGCACGTTTACGCTTGATATAAGCGCAAACGGTGACGGTAGTATGATGGTCTTAATTGACAAGTCCGCTATATATACCGTACTTGAAGCAGTTAAGTCGCCCACAGGCGAAGTTACCATTGAAGAAAAAGTTGCGCCCGAAGTAGTTGCTATGGACGATATCGAGGCAGATGCAGCGGCTCAGAAAAAGAAGTCCGGTAAGAAGAGCGCGTCTGCTCGTCAGGATTTTCAAGAAGAGGAGACCGCCGAAAATGTAGGCGACTCATTGGAAAAAACGGATAATAATACTCTTCTCAAAGACTAATTAACAGTTCAACAATTAGACAGGCGCTGGAAAGCGTCTGTTTTTACATTTAATATGCAAACATTTGTTTGCCTTTTGTTAAAATATAATATATAATGAATTTGGCAAAAAACATATTAAGGAGAAGATATGCGCGATATATGGAATCCTTGGCACGGTTGCAAAAAGTGTAGCGAGGGCTGCCAAAATTGTTATATGTATTATCTAGACAGAATTCACGGCAACTTTGAAAGCGACAAAGTTGTCAAGACCGAGAATATGAATTATCCGCTGTCGCGCAGCCGTAGCGGAAAGTTTGTTGTAGGCAGCGGAGAAATGCTCAGAGTGTGTATGACCTCCGACTTCTTTATAGAAGATGCCGACGAATGGAGGGAAGACGCGTGGGACGTCATATACCAAAGACCTGACGTC
>WSNH01000061.1 GCA_013316135.1 Clostridia bacterium | reverse complement strand
ATTCTATATTAAATCACTTTACAACTTTAGCGAGATAAAGTATAATGACTTTACTACCCTAAAGTAGGAACAAAAGGAGACATAAAATGAAAAAGAAAATTATCGTTGCGCTGTTGTTTTGTTTAATAACACTTACAAGCGTATTTGCATTCGCAGGTTGCTACCCCACCACCGACGGAGCCAATCTCGAAGGTTTTGACATTGATCTTGCAAAAATGGTGGCAAAAGATTTAGGCGTCGAAGCCAGATTCCGTTTTATCACTTGGAACGCTAAAGAGATGGAACTCAAAGGAAAGCACATTGATTTAATTTGGAACGGTTTGACAATAGATGATGGAAGGCTTGAGCAGTTCTGCATAAGCACGCCTTATATGAACAACAAGCAAATCGCAGTCATCAAGAAATCAAATGCTGACAAATATACCGACAAGGATAACATAAAAGACGCTAAATTCTCTTTTGAAGAAAGCAGCGCAGGTCAAGACGTCGCATCTTCCGAAGGTTTTTCCAACATACTCGCACTTCCTTCGCAAGCGGAAGCATTGATGGCAGTAAAAGCCGGCAACGCCGACGTTGCATTACTTGATTCCGTGCTTGGCAATTTCTATTGTAGTGAAAATACTGACTATTCTGACCTGATGATAATACCAAATCTTATATTTACTGAAGAACAATACGGCATTGCCGCAAGAAAGAGCGACGTTGGAACAATCGACAAAATCAACACTTCTCTTGCAAAATTACAGGCAAACGGAGAACTTGCAAAACTTGCTGAGAAGTACGGTTTGGAAAGCGAACTTTGCGACGTATCTTATGAGAGCAAGTGGGACACGTTGACCGACGAAGAAAAGTCCGGCTGGAATTATATCGTAGAAAAAGGCAGATTTGTCGTAGGATATACTCTCTACGCTCCTATCGCCTATGAGGTCAAATAATGAGTTTTTGGAACGTCACACTAAAACTCTTAGAAGCGGCAAAATTTACAGTAGGAATTTTTTTCCTAACACTTATAATCGCTATACCCTTAGGTATAGTGATTTGCGCTTGCGCTATGTCAAAGTTCAAGCCGCTTAAATACGTCACGCAAGTATTTATATGGATAATAAGAGGCACCCCGCTTATGTTGCAACTAGTAGTAGTATTCTACGGTCCGGGACTGCTTTTCGGCACGCCTATTCAAGATAACTTTTTAGCGACTATAATAGCCTTTTCCATAAACTACGCTGTATACTTTGCCGAGATATACAGAGGCGGTATCATATCTATGCCGCTTGGTCAATATGAGGCCGGCAAAGTGCTGGGAATGAATCGCGCGCAGACAAATACCCTCGTAATATTTCCGCAAGTAGTCAAGAAAATTACGCCCGCTATGAGCAACGAAGTAATTACGCTTGTTAAGGATACTTCCCTTGCTAACTTCATAGGTGTAATGGAGATAATAGTTACTGCAAAAAGCCTCGTATCCACCAAAGCAATAATTTGGCCATTGTTCTATACTGGCGTATTCTATCTTGCAATGGTAGGCATATTGACGCTATTCTTCAAGTGGCTTGAAAAGAAAATGAATTATTACAGGGCGTGAGGTGAAGTATGGCATTTTTTGAAGTAAAAGACATATACAAAAACTTTGGCGCCAACAGAGTGCTGAAAGGTATTGATTTGCAACTCGACGAAGGTCAAGTGCTTGCCATAATCGGTTCATCTGGCAGTGGCAAAACTACTTTGCTCCGCTGTATCAACTTTTTGGAAATTCCCGACAAGGCAGATATCTACCTCAGTGGAGAAAATATCTTTTCCGTAGACAATCTCGACGAAATCAATAAGGCTTTGCAAGATTTGGACAAAAGTCAAACGCAAATCTCTGCTGCCGACATTGCAAAAGAAGATAGCCAAGCAGATTTGACAAATTCAAAAGAAAACGGCTCAGACATAGTAGACACAACTGACAAAAAGCAGCAAAAACAAAAGTCTAAGCCGGTCAATATAAGCAAGGAAAAGAAAAAGCAGATTGCCGAGCAAAGGCTGAAATTCGGAATGGTATTTCAATCTTTCAACCTATTCCCCCATTACAGCGTACAAAAAAACCTTACTTTGGCGGCAAAGTTGAAATATGATAAATCTATAAAGTCTATTGACAAATATTTTTCAAAGACAGTAAGGCTTGCGAGAAAACAGGCTTTCAAAGAAATCGACGAAAGGGCTGTAGCGTTGCTCCAAAGAGTGGGACTTGGCGAAAAACTCAAAGCCTACCCTTGCGAACTCTCCGGCGGTCAACAACAACGCGTAGCCATTGCGAGAGCGTTGATTTTACAACCAGAAATACTCTGTTTCGACGAGCCTACGAGCGCGCTCGACCCCGAACTGACGAGAGAGGTACTCAAAGTAATCAAGGATCTCAAAAACGACGGACACACTATGATAGTCGTCACTCACGAAATGGAATTTGCAAGAAAAGTCGCAGACAAAGTCATATTTATGGCAGACGGCGTGATAGAAGAGCAAGGCTCTCCCGAAGAAGTATTCGGCAACCCGCAAAGTCCCAAGACAAAAGCATTCCTGCAAGAGAGCGAAAAAAGCATAGATGAGGATTGATATGAACGCAGACCATAAAAATGAAATGATACAAAAACTTTATTTAGTAATCTCAAAACTGTCCACTCCAGAAGAGTGTAAAATATTCTTTCAAGACCTGTGCACCAATAAGGAAATTGAACAAATGGCTCAACGCATCGAGTCTGCCATACTCCTTAAGCAAGGTATGACATACACACAAGTTATTGAACAGACAAATATCTCTTCGGCAACGCTGTCAAGAGTATCGAGAGCATTACAATACGGAGAGGGATATAAGAAATTTATATAATAACGTCAAAGCGCGATTATTCATAGATAAATTCGTTATATTTACCTAAATAGCACAACACAAATATTAGATAATTTAAAAGCGGATATGCCTTTTACATATCCGCTTTTTGTCACAACGGAAATTATTTAAACTGATAAACGCATACGTAATCGATAGCAAAATCGTAATTTTTGCTCTTATCGTTTTTGGACGGATCGCCACACCACCCCTTCGTACTGTTGGGACTGTCGGGAGTGACGACTTCAAATGATAGGAGCATATACTCTTTTACCTGCGAAATGATATTGTGATCAAACTTCTTGCCGTCTTTCGTATATCCGTCGCTCAACACCTCCCAAGTCAATCTGCCGTCCACATAGAACTTATAATAATCTTTTGTCCACTCAAAACCGTATATGTGGTATTCGTCATACAACTTGGATACCTTCACGTTGAGTTTTGGAACGGACTTGAGATAATCTCTATATCCGTCGTAATGCACGGCGTGATTGACGACTTTGCCAAATACTCCTTGATACGAAAAAGGCGTCTCAAATATATCTATCTCCGCTCCGTCTACTGCGGTATTGATATGTTCGGAAGAAAGTTGGTCGTTATGCTCGGCGGAAAAATCATCGTACGGCATAAGCCAAAATGCGCACCAACCGCCATAGAAAAACGGAGTCTTGCATCTCGTCTCGAAATAACCGTACTGCTGTTCAAAGAGATTATCCTCTTCGCCCTCGCCGCAAGTCATAACGGTACCGCTATACCACCCGGCGCCGTTTTCTCCGTCTTGTCTGAAATCGGTGCGAAGTATCAAATTGCCGTCTTTGACCAGCACTCCGTCTTGCGCCCAAAATCCGCCTTTGCGCGGCGCAGATACCTTGCCTTCGTCTACGTCAAAACCGTAATTCCATTTACTTCTCTCCAACGCGTCTCCGTCGAAATTGTCCTCAAAAGTCAACGTAAATCTTGACATATCTATATCAACTTTCTTGCCGCTGTTGCAACCTACAAAAGCCAAAGAAGATACCAACAAAACGCCGATAATAAATATTGCAAACATTTTTTTCATATTACCACCACGCAAATTCATCATAACCGAAAGTAGGCTCTATTACACTCACTTTGTATCTAGCGTCTATATTGTTCGCGTCGACGTAGATATCAATCACGGTAGCGCCGACGGGCGTACGGCGTTGCCAAGCATTAACGCCCGAGACTCTGCCATAAGAAAAATATACTCCCTCAAAACCGTTTGCCAAGTCTTCGTCGTATTTTATCAACCAATTAAAGTCGTGATCGTGTCCGACGGTAATAAAATCAGTGCTACCCAACTGCTTCAATTTCTGATAAAATCCTATGTTTTTATCGGGCGCATAGCACTTTCCTTCGGTATTTACAACCGGAAAGTTACCTACGTGAGTTCCGCCAAGCCAAGCGTCGGTATATTCGTACAAAGGCACGTGCATAAAGAGAGAGGATTTAACAGGCGCGCCCGCTCTTGACTGCAAAGCGTTGATTTCTCTCTCATACCAATCCACTTGGTTTTCGGTCACGCCCCCGTATGACGTCGGTTTTTCGCCGTTTTCATCAAAATTCCTGTCTTGCGAATCCATATTGACAAGTCCGTATACGACGTTGCCGTCGCCGTCAACTACATCAATTACATAATTACCTACGCCGTCAGTATCGCCTTTTTGCATAAGCGAATACTTATAGCCTTTAAGAAGTTGATAAATCTCTTCTTTGCCTTGGTCTTTGTTGCTTTCTTTTACTTCCTTGCCGGTAGCCTGCGACCATTCGCCGTCGTGATTGCCAAAAGTATACATCCAGTATATTTCCGCCTCTTCAAAAATTTCGGCCAACTCAACGATTGCCTGATCTCTCAATCTAAAAGGCCAAAGACTGCCTATAGCGTCGCCTGTCACCGCGACTATATCTGCCCTTGAATATTTGAGGGCTTGTTTTACCCACTTTATCGTCTGCCTGTCTTGCTTAGTCAAAGGAATGGACGTCAAGTGTAAATCGGTGAGTTGCAACACTCTCAATACGCCGCTCTCGTGCAGTTGTATGGACGTAGCCTTCTCGACTTCGCCTTTTTGTATGTAAATACCGAAAGAGAAATAATCAAACTGCCCAGCACTATCAGTATCACGCCTATTGGTACTAGTATTGCCGTCAAAATTTTTTGTTTTTTTGATAACTTTTTCATAACTCTATCCCCAAAATGTATTTAATATATTAATTATAGCATACATTTTCTTGCTATTCAAGACTCAACGTCGCGCAAACTGATAGTCGATCGCCTATTGACTTGAATGAAAACATTATGATATTATAATAAAGTAAGTTGAAGCCTACAATTTTACGCTTAAATATAAAAATCAATGCAAAAGAGAGGTAGTATGCAAATTTCACTTAATGGACAATGGTCGTTGAAAATGGTCGGCAACGACAGAATCTATAAGGCAACCGTACCCGGCGATGTCTTTTCCGACCTACAAGCAAATGATGTAATTCAAAATCCTCTTATTGGTCTCAACGAAGAACTTGTTCAATGGGTGGGACGCGCAGATTGGGAATATTCAAGAACCTTTCAAGTAGACAAACAAGCGCTTGAATTTCAATATTTAGAACTCAACTGTTTTATGCTTGACACTTTGGCGGAAGTCTATGTCAACAACAAACTCGTCGCAAACGTCAAGAATATCAACAGACGTTACGCTTGGAATATCAAAGAATTGATAAAAGAGGGAGAAAATTCTATAAAAATCATATTCCGCTCTCCTCTTTTATATATTGCTAACAAGCACAAAACATATCGCCTTCCCAACAGCACGTTGGGCGAAGCCGGATCTTGCCATATCCGCAAAAGCCCATATCATTTCGGCTGGGATTGGGGACCGCATTTGCTTACCTGCGGAATTTCGGACGACTGCTTTATCAATTGTTACGACGTATGCAAAATCACGCGTCTTGATATAAAGCAAACTCATTCGGACAATTGCGTAGATATAAATCTCAAGACCTATTTGTCAAATCAAGCAGACGGATTAAGAGTGGAATATACTCTATCTTTTGACGGACGTGAAGTCTGTTGCGCAACAGGCAAAACGGCTGCTATCAAGGTGGAAAATCCGCATATTTGGTGGTGCAACAATATGGGAGAGCAACCGCTCTATGACCTTAACGTAAATGTATACCAAGGCGGCAAACTCGTTGCAAATAAGTCGCAGAAAATAGGTCTGCGAACCATAACGCTTGACAAAGAACTCGACGAAATAGGTCGCAATTTCTGCTTTTATATCAACGGAAAAAAGATTTTTGCCAGAGGCGCAAATTGGATACCTGCCGACAGTTTTATCAACAACGTGAGCGATGAAAAACTCTACGACTTGTTATATAAAGCAAAGGCTTGCAATATGAATATGATAAGAGTGTGGGGCGGCGGATACTACGAAAGCGACAGATTTTATAATTTGTGCGACCGACTAGGTATCTTAGTATGGCAAGACTTCAACTTTGCTTGTTCGCCATATCCGTTTAACGATAAAGAGTTTTTAGACGAAGTGCTTGCAGAAGTTGAAGACAACGTGTTACGGTTGAAAAACCACGCCTGTCTGTGCCTATGGGCAGGCAACAACGAGATAGAATCGATGTCTATGGCTTGGCTCAACAAAAGACAGGTCATAAAAGATTGCGGCGAATTTTTCTATAAAACTTTGCCGCAATACCTTGCTCCGCTTGACGATAATACTCCGTATTGGGCTTGTACCCCCTCTAGCGGAGAATATATGAAAAATATCAATAGCGCCGACAAAGGCGATACGCATCTGTGGCACGTATGGCACGGATTGAGAAAACTTGAGTATTACAAGAGTATGCCTACGAGATTCTGCAGTGAATTTGGCATCGAATCATTGCCTTCACTCAACGCAATCGAAGAATTTGCAGACGGTCACGAATATACGAGCGTACACTGCGCGCTTGCAAAAGCGCATCAAAAATGTATTGGCGGCAACGGCAAAATAAAGTATTATATGCTCTCAAAATTTTGGACCCCAAAGCGATTTGAAGATACGGTATATCTATCCCAACTCACGCAGGCAATCTGCATAAAAAACGCAACCGAAGGCTGGAGAATCAATCCGCGCTGTCACGGCGCTCTGTATTGGCAATACAACGATTGCTGGGGCGTAAACTCTTGGTCGGGTATGGATTATTACGGCAATATGAAAGCATTGCAATATTGCGCAAGAAGATTCAATCAAAATACGCTGATAGTCTTCCAAAGACAGGATACTGTGATGAACGTACTATTTGTCAACGATTGCAATACTCGCATTAAAACAAAAATAAAATGCGGCGTAATGACATACGAAGGCGAAACTTTGAGCAGTCTTGTCAATACCGTGGAACTGGAAGAAAATACTGTCGGACAAGTGGCAAAACTCGACTTGCCTTCAATATTGAAAAAACGCAAGGATAGGACTTGTTACATATACGCAGTCTCGTATGACGAAGACGGTAATATAGTCTGCCAAGAGACTCTGCCCCTCACCAACGAAAATACAGTCAAACTGCCCAAAGCGCAATTGACTTACGACTTAGCGTTAGCAGACAACATCGTAAAAATGGATATAAAATCTACCGATTACGCCAGATTTGTAGAGATAAGATTGAAGGGATATTCCACTATGCTCTCCGACAACTATTTCGATATGCTGCCAAAGCAAATCAAGAGCGTGACTTTTGAATTGCCAAAGGACGAAACAATGGAAAGTATAAAAGAAAAGATATCAATCCGCTCGCTGTGCGATATCGAGCGAAAACATTCCGCCCTCAGAGACAAGATGGACAAGGGCGCGATATTCTGGAATCCGATAAACCTTGCGAATTATATAGC
>WSNH01000060.1 GCA_013316135.1 Clostridia bacterium | reverse complement strand
ATATAATAATTACAGCAATTTTAAATTAGGGGTAATTATGAAACAGTTATTTATCATCGGGGAGAGGGGATAATGAGTAAAAAGCCTGCTTCCGATAAGAAATTTGCAAAAAGAGCGGCAGCGCTCGGCAACAATCTCAAAAGGTTTTGGAAAGAACCGCCTAAAGGTAGATTCCTTAATCTGCAAGAGATATTACGATTTGGAGTATCCAGTCTAGGTATTAGTTTTATTGCAAATCTGGTATCAATTTATGTCACAGTCGGTTATATCCCGCTTCTTTATAATTTAGGTGAAAGCGGTACTTTGCACGCAACTATAATGTATTTGGTTGCCAGTGTACTTGCGCTCATCATTACGCCATTTTACGGCAGAATGATACAGCGTACGAAGACCAAGTTTGGAAGATATAAGCCATACATACTTTTCTTGGCGCCCATTGTCGCTATTTTAGGTGCGGCAGCGGTATGGTCTCCGCAAGATTTAAATCAAACTCAAAGAATTATTTACGTGTATATGTTGTGTACTCCCACTTTGTTATTGTGGAATTTGTGGTACAATACTTTTAATATGTTCCCGGGTGTAATAACGCCAAATCAACAGGAGAGAACCGATATATGGGCTCCGGTAGGGCTTATCATTGGTTTTGCGCCTACGATAATGAATGCACTTAAGGGCGTTTTCGTAAAATGGGGCGGCAACGGAGATGTAGGCGCTGCTAGAATATACGGAGTATTTTGCGCAGTCGTCGGAATAGCGCTTACAGTCGCGCTGATCGGCGTAAAAGAAAGAGTATACGTCACTCCCGAAGAGGAAAAGAAAGAAAAGGTATCAACAATTGAAGGCTTGAAGATGATAGTCAAAAACAAACCTCTTATGATCTTCACGTTGGCGCTTTGTTTGGGCTGTCTTAAGGGTACGATAGATTTGAGTTGGGAAGTAATTGCCAGAGTCAAATATGCCACCGATATGGCGTCAGCGGCGGCACTCTTTGGCGGACTTTCGCTTGTTGTGGGATTTGCCGCAACTCCCAATATGATATTGCTCCCTTGGTTGACGCGCAAGTTCAACAACCGCACTATATTGATTTTCTGGCAAGCGTGCAATTTAAGCGCCAACTTAGTGTGCGCTTTGATCGGCTTGCAGAATTTCCCGCAAGGCAGTTGGTCTCCATATGTCATTACGATAATAAGATTCGTATCTTTGTTTAACTGTCTTGGAAGTTTGCAACCGTTGATTCTATCAGAGATAGGAGATCTTCAGCAAGCAAAGAGCGGATATAGACTTGAGGGATTTATCCAGACTTTTGCATATCAATTGCCATTGGTTGTGTCGCAAGCAGCGGCGTTGATACCTGCGGCAATTCAATCCAAGATGGGCTTTAATCCATACAATTATCAAGTTACAGACACTGTTACCACCGCGACGCCGGAACTAATTGCGATAGCGGAGAATTACGGCAACGTAGCGTTGTGGATGTCGGCAATATCCAGCGGACTTATGTTGATATGTTTGCTTTTCTATAATTTGGATAAGAAAAAGCACGCCGAAATAGTCACTCAACTCAAAGCGACTGCAGTCAACGCCGAGGAGATACAGCAAGAGGAGGGCGATTTGAATATCTTGGAAGACGTGGTAGGCGACGTAAAAGAAAACCAAGAAGAAACAAACTCGACTGCCGACGTCGCAGAGCCGCAAGAAGAGGCTGACGACATTACTCCTCAAGAGCAAGACGACGACCCTACCAAAAACGACTTTACGGACGACTCTCAATAATAATATGTAAATAATTTAAAATCCCGATGTCGACTTTAACAGCAGGTATTGGGATTTTTTATGTTGGCAGGATAGACAAATATGAACGCGATAATAGGAGAGATTTTCAAGAAAAAAGTAATTGATTATGACAAACTATTGCAATATGGCTTTGTCCTAAACAAAGAGAATTACGAATTTAATACGGATATCTTTGACGGACAGATGTCTTTGTCAGTATATGTCGACAGTCAGGGAAATATAAAAACGCAAGTAGTTGAATTGGAAACGCAGGAACAATATACGTTGTTTTTAGCAGAAGACGCAGTAGGCAGTTTTGTCGGCGGAGTGAGACGGGAATACCTAAGAGTATTGCGCGATATTGCGGATAAGTGTTGCGTTACTCAAGTTTTCAAAAGTAAGCATTCACAAGACGTGATAGAATACGTCAGAACAAAATATGGCGACGAGTTGGAGTTTTTGTGGAAGAAGTTTGACGACAATGCGATTTGGCGCAGAAAAGACAACGGCAAGTGGTACGGATTGATTTTGATTGTACCCAAAAGCAAACTTGGAATAGATAGCGAAGAAAAAATCGAAATCATTGGTTTGAGAATAAGTCCGCAAGAGGTGGAAAGCCTTATCGACAACAAAAGATATTATCCTGCATACCATATGAATAAGAAGTCTTGGATTACGATTTGTCTTGACGGCTCAATGGAGATAGAGGAAATATACAGGCGCATAGACGACAGTTATGTATTGGCTTTAAAAAAATGATAACGCTATTCAAAAGTATTTTTAAACGTGGCTGACGTTATTGCGTATTAGGTTTACTATGCTAGATATTATCATATAAACTATGATTTATCAAATGTAAAAGAATGCGTTTTAAGTCAAAAAGGACTTGCAAAATTATGTCGGATTGTGTATAATATGAAAAAATATTTTTGGAGGTTTTATGAAATCTTTAACAACAAAGCGCATAGGCGTTTTGGCGACGGTAATTGCCATAGCAATTTTAATGATTGTCGGATCGTGTTTGACGTTCGGCGATTATGCTTTGGCTGATACCGATACTGATTATGCCTATAAATATTTTTATAATCAAATTTCTATTGATCCAATTGCCGAAAGATTCTATAAGGCATTTGAAACCCTTACAAATAACGGCGAATTCAAAAAGGGCAAACTTCAATATGATTTGATAGCAAACAATGTGGCTACCATAGACGAGGTCAAGGCTTACGTAAATGGGGCGGATGACAACAGACTTGCAAAGTCCTATGGTATCGGACGCGACGCATTTTATATGGATCATCCTGACTTGTTTTATATTGACTTATTTTCGACGTCTATTACTGCCGGAATGCAGGGCGGAGAATACGTTGCGTATCTCGATTCGAGCAGAGTTTTGTCGTTGTATAGAGGCGCAAGTATCAGCAGTGAATCGTCGGTCAACGAGGCTATACAAAAGTATGAAAGCGCTATATCGCAAATTGTTGACGCAGCAAAAAGTTTGAGCAGCGTTAAAGAGAAGATAGAGTATGTCAACAATTACATTGGCGAACACAATAAATATGGATTCGGCACGGTGCTCGAGGGAAATCGCAATGTTGACACTCCAAAAGCAGATTTTATTTTTACGTCTTACGGCGCATTGGTAAACGGAGAGTCTGTCTGTGAGGGATATGCAAAGAGTTTTAAAGCTGTTATGGACAGACTTGGTATTCCTTGCGTATGCGTATCGGGGTATTCTGCTTCAAGCAAAGACGAAAGTTCTCAACCGCATATGTGGAATTATGTGCAAGTTGACGGTATGTGGTATGGCGTAGACGTGACATATAATTCGACGTCTTTGCAAAATTCTTGGATATTAAAAGGCAGTCAGGCTATGTTCGAATCTCATCTCGAAGACGGCTCGGTATCTTCGTCGGGGTATGAATTACGCTATCCCGCATTGAAGCCTTACGATTACGGAGTGGACGTTGACGATAACGGAATGACCGTAATAGGTATATATAATACTACAGAAAATCAAGGTACGACCTTGGAGTTGACAGTTTCTTTTGACGGTTTGGGCGCTCTTTTGCTTCAAGATCAAGGTATGTATTTAGCGTATAGTTACGGTTACAGCAATGCAGGCGATGAGACTACTTGGGGACCTTGGTCTAACGTAACAGCAATCAACAACGCTACAAAAGAGTTGCTTGGAGTTGAAATATATTCCATTACCGACAGTGAAACGGTATTGAAAAATATCGGTACAGCCATCAAGTATATCAGGTTCGCGTTGATAAAACGTGCTCCGGACGCAAAGGGAGATTTTCTTACGGGCGATTATTTAGTGTCTTACGATGCGGAAAAACTCACGGATGAAGATTTTTGGTTTGAGCCGACTACGCCTTATCTAAACGAAGGTTTTGGAACTTATACCCCTGCGCCGGGCGCTATATCAATTACTCCCTCTAATACCGGAGATTTGCCTGTCAACGGTACTTATGACATAAAAATCGAATACAGTGAAACGCTTGAACTTAATGCAGGTGTTACGTTGGATGATATCGGAATTGACTTTTATACTTTGCGCGGTAATGATAGCATTAAGGATCACGCTATAATCGAAAACTTCAATTGGGACGGCGATAAGACAATTTCATTTACGTTGACACCAAGTAAGATGTATATTCACAACTCAACTCCGTATTATTTCACTCCTTTGGGACTTGTCGGCGCTTATTCCAAAAAAGATCCCAATCCAGTGAGATTTGCATTTAAAGGCAAGACCGTGGTATGTAGTAAGATATTCAATGACGGCAGACTTTATATGAGTTTGTACGGCGAGCCGAATCTTCTGGATAACTCAGACGTATCAGTCACCGATTTTAAAGATGAGAACGGCAATTATTATGCGGCAAGCCAACGCAGTCAGCTTTTGCTAGTGGCGACAAAACCTTCCGCGCAGAAAGAGCAGGAAATGGACGATGTCTTAAAGAGCGAAGTCGACGTAAAGGACGATGAAATTTTGGCTTCGTCTTCTTACGAAATAAATCTTAATCTCTGCGGATGTGTGCAAACGGTGCCCAACGGCAGTTATATGCAAGTGGCTTTCGGCTTTCCTGACGGCTATGACCCCAATGACGCAGATACGACGTTCAAAATATATCACTATAAGCACGACAACGCAGGCAAAATAATTGGCGTTGAGGAAATTCCAGTCATTATCAATCAGTACGGAATTATCGCAAAGGTTACGAGTTTTAGTCCGTTTACCGTAGTGCAGATCAAGAACAGCAGCGCGGCTGTCACCGAGAGCGCAACTGCCAATGTCTATGCGTATGTCAACGGCGGCGTTGGCGGAAAAGTCACGGCGGACGGCAAGAGCGGTATCAGTCAGGTAAGCGATTCTATCACTTACGATATCACTCCTGACAGCGGATTCGCAATTGCTTGCGTACAACTCAACGGTAAGGTCGTCGACGTTAAAAAGTATCAGAGCGGAAAACTTACGCTTACAAAGGCAGAACTTGAATCTAGCAATATGCTTGAGGTTAAGTTTATGTCTCAAGAACTGGCAAGCAATTATGCAAAAAAAGGCGTTTCAATTTCTTTCAACGGCGAAGTAACCGAATCTTTTGGCGTAATTCCGGGAGACAATGCAACTAACAATATAGTAGGCATAATAATAGGTTGCGTAGTCGCAGTTGTTGCAGTAGTGGCCATCGCTCTTGCAGTATTCTTTATTATGAAGAAAAAGAAAGAGCAAAGCGCTGTTGCGGCAGTAAACTCCAGACCGCAGCCGAATTTGTCGACGCCGACGAGAACTACTGCTGCAAAGCAATCTCAAGAGACAATGGCTAAATCTGTTGTGGCAGGCGCAACGGCAAGCAAGCCCAAAGCAACGGCTAGTAAGTCATCGACCGCGACTAAATCGACGTCTTCTAAGACAGCGTCGGCAAGTAAGTCTGCGACGACAAAGTCTACTTCAGCGGCAAAGAAGACGACTTCGTCTACGGCAGGCAAGTCAACGCAGGCAAAGAAGACTGCGGCGACAAAGACTTCTGCAAAGCCGGCTTCAAAGTCAACTGTCGACAAAGACGTAAAAACGAAATAACAAAATTCTTTTAAAGTAGTTAGACAAAATAGACCGATAGGAGAGTAATTCTATCGGTCTATTAAATTTCTCGTTTTGCAAGTTGAGTATATTTGCTTACAAATTTTGTTTTTGAATTTGTATAAGTGTCTCTGTTATACTCGTACTTTTTCCAAAGTTGCAATTTTAACTCTTCATATTCTTTCGCAACTTCCGCGTGAGCGTTTAGATAGTCTCTGAAGTATATCTCGTCCGTATCGCCTTTAAGCCTTATATGCAAATGGAATACTTTTTCGGCAAAGCCGTGTTCTGTATAGCCTTTATTTAGCGATATGCGGTTTTTACTTGATGACATAATTATATAGCCATTAGTATTCAGTAAATCAGCGATTTCTCTCAATTGCGATTGAGTATTTGTAGCAATAATAATATCTATTATGGGTTTTGCCATAATGCCTTTGATAGCCGTACTGCCAATATGGCAATATTCCGTATCTTTGGGCAAAATGCACTTGAGGCTATTGACTTCTTCATTATACCAATCTGCCCAATATGACTTATGCTCAGTCAAAAAGATGGGGAAAAGTTTCCAAAGTTCTTCAAGCGTCATTTGCGATAGTTTTGAATGTTTTTTTATTTCCATAATGACTTATTTTATCGTGTTTGTTCTGATAAGTCAATGGATTAAAGTATAATGACGTTCAATTCAATCGCTTTTTGCAATAACTCTTTTTTCTGCATTTTGGACATCTTAATTTTCTTTTTGTAAAAGTATGCGCTCCAAAAATAAAATCTTTCATAGACGGCACGAATTTTTCTCCGCAATTGGGACACTCATAGACGCCTGCGTCGATTGTAAGCACGCAACAAACGCTAATGCCAAGAACAATTATTACAGCCGACAATGCTATGCAAATTATTCTCAACCAAATAGGCGCCGAGAGCAGAGCAGGCAAAAGAATTATTGCCGTACCGGCAAGAATTGTCATACAAGCAACAATAATAGAAATAATCAAACGCTTTTTTGCCGCTTTGCTTTTTTTCATTAAATCGACAGCGATATATTCTTCTGCCTTTTCTTTATAGCGCTCGTCATTCAATCGTGCGCCAGATAGCAATTCGTTGATGCTTACGTCATATAATCTGCTCAACAGTTGCAACATTTCAACTGGTGGCAAATAATTTCCGTTTTCCCAACGAGAAACGGTTTTGTTAGTTACTCCAAGTCGTTCGCCCAACTCGTCTTGGGTGAGATTGTTGCCTTTGCGTAATTCGGCTAAGAATTTGCCTATTTTCTGCATATCCATAGATAAATACCTCCGTGTATTGATATTGATATTATACCATACGCTTGATCAAAAGTATTACCCATAAACAGCGAATCAACCCAACACGCATCAAAATAAATTGCCACAAATGGAGAATCAACATAAAAAAAGTACGAACTCACTTTGACGTGTGTCCGTACAGTTGCTTTTGTTGAAGAGGTCTTAGACCTCGTATCGGTCAAGGTTGGCGCGAATTGCTTCGATAAGGCGTTTTTCTGCCGCAATCTTTTTGTCTTTTGCAACCTTTGTGCAAACCGACGTGCCATAAAGTTTTGAAAGGTCGTCTACTAGGTTTTTAAGGTGAACGGTGTCAAGTATGTTTTCTGAGCCGCAAAGTTCCTCGCCCATATTTGCCGCTGTTACAGGCGCCTCCGCAATCGCTATTGTGTTCTTGATGTTCTCTTCCATATAAAATATCTCCTATATTATATATTATTTGTCTCTGATTGCATAAAGTTGCCGCGAATAGCCTTATGCAACGTAGCCCCTGCAGGAGGGGGAGACGTGCTACCTTGAAGTCAAATCGTTACCGCGACAGATTATGAATATATACTATATTAGTCAACGGTATCAATTGGGTCACTATATAAT
>WSNH01000059.1 GCA_013316135.1 Clostridia bacterium | reverse complement strand
ACCTATGACCCTCTGCTTGTAAGGCAGATGCTCTCCCAACTGAGCTAAACTTCCATAAATTGCTTATATATAATATCAAAAAAAAATATGTTTGTAAAGGGATTTTTAGCAATTTTTTATATTTATTTTGATGATATTTATAAGAAGTTGTACCGTTATAAATTTATTTGCTTTTAAAATAGTATTATGCTATTATATTAAAAAACTATTCTAAAGGGTAACATATGAAGACAGCCGCCATAGAAGAACAATTTAACATAGTTGCAAAAGAGTATGACGCCAACAGAAAGAAGTTTATACCTTGTTTTGAAGATTTCTATGACGCTACGACCGAATTTATAGCGTCGAATATCTCTTATCCAAAGACGGTTGCGGACTTGGGCGCAGGCACGGGGCTTTTGTCGTATTTTTGGTATAGATACTTTCCAAAATCTCAATATATACTTGTTGATATTGCGCAAGAAATGCTCAAAGTGGCAAAGCAAAGATTTGCTTTATTGGACAATTTTGAGTACGTTGCGGAAGATTATTCTCAAAGTTTGCCTACCGAGGAATGCGACGTAATAATTTCGGCATTGTCGATACATCATTTTGAAGACGAGGCAAAACAAAGACTATTCAATAGCATATACGATAAATTGCCCGATAGAGGAATATTCGTCAACTATGATCAGTTTTGCGCAGGTAGCGAGGCTGTTAACGAATGGTATGATACATATTGGGAAAAAGGTTTGCTCAGCAGTGGATTGACGTCAAAAGATATTGAGATGTGGCGAGAGAGAAGGAAGTTGGACAGAGAATGCAGTGTCGAACAAGAGGTCGCGATGCTCAGAGCAAGCGGATTTAAGACGGTCAAGTGCGTGTATTCAAGCAGAAAGTTTTCGGTGATTATCGCAATAAAGACTGACAGGGAATAAATAGTAATTCTTATAAGGAATGAATAACTAAATTTTAAGAGTCGCTAACTACCCAAGCGATTGAAAAAACAGAGTTTCTTATCGAAGTTCCGTTTCTTTTTACAAACTTTCCTGCAAACGCTTAATAAATATTTCTGCGCATTTGGGGAACACCTGATACTTTTTCCAAGCTATGTCGAGATGAGATATAAGTTTGGGGTAAAGCGGTCTAAAACATAAAGAAGAATTGCCCGATGTGTTTATTATTTTGTCAAGTCCTACGGCTATTCCTAATCCCTGTTCTACGAGTATTGACGCATTGTATAAAAGATTATAGGTTGCTACGATATTGAGTTCTTCGGACTTTTTGCGAAACCAATCCGTTATGAGACTTTTGCCGAGAGATTGTTGGGAGCGAATTATTGGCTTATCCCATAAATCTTCGGGCGTTATAAAATCATTGTGCGCAAGCGGATCGTCCTTACGCATAAGTATGCCCCAAGTATCGTAAAGCGGCAAACGCAGATAATCGTATTTGGATAAATCAAACGGCTCAATAAATATCCCGAAGTCTATAAGTCCCTTATCGAGTTTTTCGGAAACGGTAGAACTGTCGCCGCTGAATATATGATATTTTACGTTGGGATAATCTTGCCGCACGGAATGCGCCGCTTTTGCTATAAGTTCCATAACGTAACTTTCGCCGCCGCCGATATAAATATCGCCGCTCACGTCCGAAATGGGCGCATTGAGTTCCGCTTCCGTTTGATTATACAATTCTATAATTTCTTCCGCACGTTTAAGAAGCAGTTGTCCTGTTTCGGTAAGCGTGATTTTTTTATTGCCGCGAATAAATAATTGCCTTCCTATCTCTTTTTCGAGATTTTGCATTTGCCGAGATAAATTCGGTTGAGTAGTGTACAACACTTCCGCTGCTTTGGATATGCTTTGTTCCCGCGCAACCGCTAAAAAATATTTCAGTTCCCTAAGTTCCATTTTATAACGCCGTCCTTTGTATTTATAATAGCACAAAGTTGGTATGCGTGTCAATTATAGCAACAGTATAAAATATAAGCATTTGACATATATACAAACAAAACTTAAAATATTGGTGTAGATTGCGGAGGATTTATGAACACGGTAGAATTCAAAGAAGCAATGGAAAAACGAATGTATATCGTAGCAAAATCGGGAATGCATTTGCATATGCACGAAATGGCGCAACGCGCACTTAAAATAACGTCGCAAATGAACGGACAATATCATACGCCCGACGAATTAAGGGAATTGTTTTCAGAACTTATAGGGCAAGAACTTGACGATGGCTTTGGAATGTTTCCGCCTTTCAACGCCGATTATGGACTGAATATAAAAATAGGTAAAAACGTGTTTATCAATTCGGGGTGCTGTTTTCAGGATCAGGGCGGCATAGAAATCGGCGACAATGCGCTGATAGGACAGCAAGTTGTTATTGCGACTTTGAATCACGATATAAACCCAGCCAAACGACAAAATATGTTGCCTTCCCTCGTGAAGATAGGAAATGATGTTTGGATAGGCGCAAAAGCAACGATATTATCGGGCGTAACGATAGGAAACGGCGCGATTGTAGCGGCAGGCGCGGTCGTAACCAAAGACGTTCCAGAGAATACGGTAGTTGCGGGCGTTCCCGCTAAAATAATAAAACAAATTGAGGTGTAAAATGAAAGTATTGCTTTTTAACGGCAGTCCGAGAGCGAAAGGCTGTACCTTTACCGCACTTTGCGAGATTGCAAATGTGCTGAACGCGCAAGGAATCGAAACGGGAATTTTGCAAATCGGCAATAAGCCCGTGCAAGACTGTGTCGGTTGCAACGGTTGTGTCGAGAAGGGCAAATGCGTGTTTTCGGGCGATTGCGTAAACGAATGGATAGAGAAAGCCAAATCGGCGTACGGTTTTATATTCGCAACACCGGTCTATTACGCGCATCCGTCCGGACGGATACTCTCGGCAATGGATAGGCTTTTTTATGCGGGCGGTAAAAACTTCGAGCATAAGCCTGCCGCCGTTATTGCTTCCGCAAGATGGGCAGGTACTACGGCTACGCTTGATACGATTTCCAAACACTTCGGTATAGCGCAAATGCCCATTATAACTTCTACCTATTGGAATATGGTTCACGGCAATACGCCCGAGCAAACAAAGCAGGATTTGGAAGGTATGAAGACTATGAGAAATTTAGGCGCAAATATGGCGTGGATATTGAAATGTATCGACGTCGGCAAAAATCAAGGTATAGAAGCACCTCAAGCGGAAACGTCGGCTCGGACGAATTTTATTAGAGAAAAATAAAAATCAGGAGACAAAAATTATGTTAGGAAACTTCACTTACTGCAATCCCACAAAACTATACTTCGGTAAAAACGCTTTGGAAGGTCTGAACGAAGAACTGCCAAAATACGGCAAAAACGTATTGCTCGTTTACGGCGGCGGCTCTATCAAAAAGAACGGCATTTACGATAAGGTCGTTGCCATTTTGAAAGCCAACGGTAAAGAGATTTACGAGGACGGCGGCGTTATGCCCAATCCTACGAACGTAAAACTGAACGAAGGTATCGAGCGCGCGAGAAAGGCAAAAGCCGATTTAATTTTGGCTGTCGGCGGCGGCTCGGTGTGCGACTACGCAAAAGCCGTTTCGGTATCTGCAAACTGCAACGAGGACGCTTGGGATAAATACTTTATCCGCTTTGAAGAACCGACCTGCGAAATTATCCCGGTGGGTTGCGTGCTTACTATGGTAGGTACTGGCAGCGAGATGAACGGAGGCTCGGTCATTACTAATCACGAGCAAAAACTCAAAATCGGACACGTTTTCGGCGATAAAGTATTTCCGAAATTTTCTGTAATGAACCCAGAATTTACCTTTACGCTTCCCAAATATCAAATGGTATCGGGCATTTACGATATAATGTCGCATATTTTGGAACAGTATTTTTCGGGTACGGACGACAACACAAGCGACTACCTTATGGAAGGTCTTTTGCGCTCTATAATTCACAGCGCAAACATCGCGGTGGAAAATCCGACCGATTACGAAGCGCGCAGTAATATTATGTGGACGGCGACTTGGGCTTTGAATACGCTTGTCGCAAAGGGCAAAACCACCGATTGGATGGTGCATATGCTCGGTCAGGCGGTTGCCGCTTATACCGACGCAACGCACGGAATGACGCTTGCCGCCGTAACTATGCCGTATTACAAATATATTTTACCTTACGGAACGGCGAAGTTTGCGCGCTACGCCGTAAACGTATGGAACGTCAATCCCGAAGGAAAGACCGATACGCAAATCGCTTACGAGGGTTTGTTGGCTATGGAAGAGTGGATGAAGACAATCGGACTTGTTATGAATATAACCGAACTCGGTGCTAAAGAGGAAATGCTCGACGGTATGGTAAAAAGCACTCTTGTTATGGACGGCGGTTACAAAGTATTCGACGAAAAAGATATACGCGCCGTCTTGCAAGCAAGTTTTTGACAAACACGGAACAAAATTATGAAAAGGAATTTAGGAGTATTGTTAATCGTTATGGCATTATTTGGATTGACCGCTTGCGGTGGAAACAGCAATACAAAACCTACCGTAGGAAATGCAAATAAAGTTCTTGTTGCTTATTTTTCCTGCACAAATACTACTGAAGCAATTGCCGAGCATATTCAAACGGAAACGAAAGGAACGCTATATGAAATCGTCCCCGAAGTTCCTTATACCGCAGACGACTTAAAGTATTATACAAACGGCAGAGCGGACAAAGAACAAGGCGATCTTTCCGTGCGCCCTGCAATCAACGGCAGCGTAGAAAATATTGAAAAATACGACGTAGTGTTTTTAGGCTATCCTATATGGCACGGACAAGCGCCGAGAATAATATCCACATTTTTGGAAAGTTACGACTTTTCGGGCAAAACAATCGTTCCGTTCTGTACTTCGCACAGTAGCGGAATAGGCAGTAGCGATACTGATTTACATTCGCTCGCCCCTAATGCGGAATGGGTATCGGGCAAACGTTTTTCTTCGGGGACTTCGCGAAGCGCGGTTGCCGATTGGATTGAAAGCCTAGACTTAAAGCTCACGCCCGACGTTGCCGTGTTCGATTTGGAAAACGGCGAAAACGGACGCGCGCCTACAGTTACGCTGAACAGCGGCTACGAAATGCCTATTTTGGGACTTGGTACTTATTCACTGCGCGGCGATACGGCAAGGAATTCCGTCAGAACCGCGATAGAAAGCGGAGTGCGTTTGATTGACACGGCGTCGGCATACGGAAACGAGCGGGAAATCGGAGAAGCCATACGCAAGGCAATCGGCGACGGAGTGGTTAAACGCGAAGAATTATTTGTCATTACAAAAATCTATCCCGGCAGCGAAATGGCAAATCCCGAACAATCCGTACAAGCGTGTTTGGATAGACTGAATATCGGCTATGTGGATATGATGCTTTTGCATCATCCCGACAGAAATGACGTGAAGGCTTACAAGACAATCGAAAAGTTCGTTGAACAGGGCAAAATACGTTCTATCGGTCTGTCGAATTGGTATATCGAAGAAATCGACGATTTTATCTCTCAGGTAGATATTATGCCAGCACTCGTACAGAACGAAATACACCCATACTATCAGGAACAAACCGTCGTACCGTATATGCATAATCTCGGCATCGTTGTGCAAGCGTGGTATCCGTTCGGCGGCAGAGGACATACGGGCGCACTTTTGGGCAACGAAACGATTGTAAAAATCGCAAATGCGCATAACGTAACTGCCGCGCAGGTAATCTTACGTTGGCACTTGCAACGCGGCGTGGTAGCAATTCCAGGCTCGTCCAACCCCGATTATATACGCGAGAATATATCCGTATTCCATTTTTCGCTTACAGACGATGAAATGAACGAAATTGCCGCGCTTGACAGAAATGAAAAGTACGATTGGTATTGAGGTGCAAAAGAAAACTCAAAAAACTGTTTGCAATTATATTTACATTGTGTTTGGCTGCGCTTGCTTTTACGGCTTGCAATAACGAAGCCCCGACAACTAATCTGCCGACGCCGCCTGAATTGTAAAATGCCACCCATTTGATGGGTGGCATTTTATAATAATAGCATTATAATTTTATTTTTGAATATTTACGGCAAAACTCAAACTTTCTATATCTTCGTTGCTTCCGCCGACTACGAGAATATCGTCGGGTTTTAGTATAGTATTACCCGAAGGGGTAGTGATTACTTCGTCGTTGGCTCTTATGATAATGAGCACGTTAACTGCGTATCTGTTACGCAGAGCCAGTTCGCTCAAACTTTTGTCTATCCATTTTTCGGTGATATTGATTTCGGCGATAGAGTATCCCGAGACAATCTCCATATGGTTTTGTATATTTGGATTGATAAGTTGAGTAGCAATTTTAATCGCAATTGCCGCTTCGGGATATATGACATTGTTTACGCCTATCTTGCTTAATAATTTTCCGTGCTTATCGTTGTGCGCTTTTGCAATGACGTTGGGACATCCCAATTCTTTGCAAGTGAGGGCAGTTATGATAGAAGACTGAATATTGCTGCCGATGGCAATAACGACGGTGTCAAAACTTTCTATAGCAAGCGACTTAAGGGTACTTTCTTCTGACACATCGGCAACAATGGCGTGAGTGCTGAAATTGGACACTTCGTGTATTCTTTCTTCGTCGATATCGACAGCGAGAACCTCATAGCCGTAATTATACAGCGCTTTGGTGATTTCTGCTCCGAATCTGCCCATACCTAGGACTGCGAATTGCTGTTTTTTTGTGTGTTTAAATCTTTTCATTTTTATCCTTCCTATTTACGGTTTTCGACCGAGGTGTTATGAGGCTATACGTTGATATTAGCCTCCGGGTATTTGATTTTTGACGTTTCTCTGTTGGATCTTGCGAAAGACATAAAGAACGTAAAGGCGCCTATTCTTCCCAGATACATATCCATTATCAATACGAGTTTGCTGAATGTTGTTATCGAAGAAGTTACGCCCATAGTCAGTCCGCAAGTGGAGTAGGCGCTTATTTGTTCAAATATGAGCATCAGCAAGTTTTGAGTTCCTTTGCGGTTTTCCGCCGCAAAAATCAGCATAGCGCTAATAAATAATATGAACATTGCAAGCAAAACTGTGCTTGCGGCTTTAGCAAGTGTATTTGTGCCAATGGCTTTTTTGTCGACGACATATTCTTTCTTTTGTTTAAGCGTAGCGATTACGTAGGTAATAAGTATATACAAAGTCGTCACTTTGATACCTCCGCCTGTCGAGCCGGGGGCAGCGCCTATAAACATAAGTCCCATTGACAGCGATATGGAAAGATTGTGCATTTTGTCTACAGGTATGCTTGCAAAGCCCGCCGTTCTGCACGAAACGGAATGGAAATAACAATTTATCCATTGACCCAACAATGGCATATTTCCTATAGTGTCGGGGTTTGTTCTTTCGGCAAGCCAAAAGAGAAATGCGCCGCCAAAAGTCAAAGCCAGCGTCATTATCACGACGACTTTTGTATGCAAAGACCATTTTGAAAATATTTTGTGTTCGGATATATCCACAAGCACTATAAAGCCTACGCCGCCGATTCCTATCAAAAGCGCAAGGGTGATGAGTATAAGATAATTGTTGTTATAATCTACCAATGATACTCCCGTGACAGATACTATATCAAAGCCTGCGTTGCAAAAAGCCGAAACGCTGTGGAATATGCCATACCAAAGAGCAGTGCCGAAAGAAACTCCTTGAATGCAAAAGCCTATAGTCAAGAAAATCACGCCAAGAATTTCTGAGCCGAGCGCCAAAAGCATAATCTTGATTGCTATATTTCTCAGGCCTTGCATACTCGTCTGCGCCATCTCTTCGCTCATACTCAGTCTTCTTCTTAATGATAATTTCCTGCCGAGCATAGAATAAAAGAA
>WSNH01000058.1 GCA_013316135.1 Clostridia bacterium | reverse complement strand
TGCAAAAGAAGAAATCGCAGAAATCACTGCAGACGCCACGGTAAATGCCGCAGAGCAAAGTATGCAAGACATTACTGCTGATACTGATATACAAAACGATAAAAAAGATATCAACTGATACTTAAGGAGGAAATAATGAAAAAATTTGACAACGTATTTATTTTTGATCACGCGCTTATCAAGCACAAGATCGCAATACTGCGCGACAAAAATACTTCAATGAAAGAATTCAGAGAACTTATTGAAGAAATAACTATGATTATGACGTACGAAAGTATGAAAGACGTGGATTTGATTCCAGTGCAGGTAGAAACTCCTCTAGAAGTCACCACTCAATACAAAGTCCCCGACGAAAGCGTGGCTATAGTGCCCATCTTGAGAGCAGGACTTGGTATGGTCAACGGCGTGCATAAAGTCTTCCCTACGGCAAAGGTAGGACATATTGGTATGTATCGCGACGAAGAAACCCTTATGCCGCAAGAGTATTATTGCAAACTCCCAGAGGGCATAGAAGACAAGACTGTCTTCCTCGTCGACCCAATGCTTGCGACAGGCGGCTCTGCCGTCGACGCTCTTGACGCGCTTAAGAGAAGAGGTTGCAAGAAGATTAGACTTATGTCTATTATCGCTGCTCCACAGGGAGTGGAAAAAGTTGCTAATGCTCATCCCGACGTACCTGTTTTCGTCTCCACTCTTGACAGAGGTCTCAACGAAAACGGATATATCGTACCCGGTCTCGGCGACGCAGGCGACAGACTTTTTGGCACGAAATAATACGTCTATAAAATTAAGAGCCTTTCGCTAATCGAAGGGCTCTTAATTTTTATGAAAGTCGTCTACTGCAATGGTACGATTATCAGAAATGTATCTGACCTTAACGTAGAACTGCTTTCTTTAATTCTCACCAACAAAATGACTAGCTTGCCTGACAAAGCAATGCCATCATCCTCTTCACTTAAATGCGTTACTGTATTATCCGAATATTCCTCTTCCAATATGCCTTTAGAGTAATCGTAATCAATCCAATTCTCTGTATCATACGGTTTTGAACTCTCTTCAGAATAGCACCAAAAATACGCTATCGTCTCAAGAGCGCATAAGTACTCTTCTTCACTATCAAAATATTTTCTTAACCATTCTCCATTTTCAATAAAATCAGGTGTTTGCTTTAATGCGACAGACTTGTCGATTAACTTATATTCAAACTCCAACTTTTCTTTATCCTCAACTGCTTTGAGGACTATTTCTCCGTTTTCTTGTTGATAAACCCTTTTTAGTCGAATTTTATTACATTCAAATACAAAAATGTATTCGCCTACGTATTCTTCCATAGACGTATTATCATCCCATAATTCACTGGTAATTATTGAATTAAAATCATTTGGAGCCTTTACAACATAACTTATTCTATTGGATTTCCTACTCGCTCTATTCTCATAATCTTCAGCAATTCTTATGGCAATTTTAAACTCTTTCCCATAATCCGACTCATCTACGCCGCAATAATAACAATTATAATTCCAATTGAATTTGGCGTCACGCCATGTTTTTCCGCCGTCTAACGTATATTGTATTTTATCGTCGTCTTCGATTTCGTCAATGTTGCCTATGTCAAAGACGATGTCCCCGTCAACCAATTGATATACTTGCGTCAATTCCAACGTCTTGTGTCTAGGATCCCTAAATAAAAAACATCCCGAAAAAGATAATATCCCAATACAAATGACCAATAAAATTGATATTATCAATACTGCTTTCTTTTTCATTGCATGCCCCCAATTTCTTTTGGTTATTTCCATTATAACATATGAAAATATCAATTGCAATACCCAATCTAAAAAAGACAACCTATCGGTCGCCTTTACGTAGTTGTATTTCTTTTCATTTTTTGGGTAAAAAGATTTTTACGTCGTAATTATCCACAATGATACTTTTGATTTGATTTGACTTTATTGCGCCCAAGCCGACAAATTGCCCTATTGCATTGCCAAGCGCGCTTGCCTCCGACGGACCGGCAGATACTTCTATACCCAACGTGTCTGCTATAATTTGATTGAGATAATCATTGTTGGCTCCGCCGCCTATGATATACAACTTGTCGTACTTTCTGCCTGTCAATTTGACAAGTCCGTTATACGCATCTTTATACGCTTTTGCCAGCGAAGTATATACGCACCTTGCCACTTCGCCAATGGTATTCAACTTTATGCCTTGTTTTGCTAAGACGTAGGCTTTGACGCTGTCAGCCATATTGCAAGGCAAAGCAAACGAAGAGTCGTTGACGTCAATAAATGCGCCCTTATCTTGGCTGTCTTTTGCAAGCGCCACAATTTGCGGATAGTCTATATTCTCGCCCTCGCTTATCCACTGTCGGCGGCACTCTTGAATTATCCACATGCCCATAATATTGCGCAGTAGTCTCACTTTTTCGCCAAAGGCAAGTTCGTTGGTATAGCCATACTTCCATGCATCGTCGTTTACAATAGGCTTATCCTCAAGCGCGCCGAATAGAGACCAAGTCCCGCTGCTCAAGAATAACGGATACTCCTCTTGAGACGGTACTCCCAGAACTGCGCAAGCAGTATCGTGTCCCGGCGTGGCAATGACAGGCAAATCGTATTTTATTCCAATTTCCTGCTTTATATTTTCTTTTAGATTACCAATGATAGAACAAGTATCGACAGACCTTGGCAGAATCTCTTTTGGTATATTACATTGCTTCAAAAAATCCTCGTCAAATCCTTGGTCCTGTCTGTAAAATCCGCTTGTCGACGATATTGTCGGCTCGCTTACGGCAACGTCTGTCAACATATATCCCAAGAGTTGAGGCGTAAAAAGCATATGCTCAACGCTGTCAAAATCGTAATCCTCCCTTGCTCTCGCAATAAGTTGATATGTCGTGTTGAAATCGTTGTCGGATATGCCCGCTATTTCAAAGAGCCTTTTCCTTGCGCTGTTGTCAAGAGAATTTCTAACTGCGGCGTTGGCAGGATTACGATAATTGCGAAAGTCGTCGCAAATCGCCTTGCCGTCTTTGTCTACAATTCCAAAGTCTACGCCCCAGGTGTCTATACCCACGCCGTCTAATTTACCATCTTTGCAAGCAATCCCAATAGCCTTAACAACTTCTTCAAAAAGCATATCCAAATCCCAATATAATCTGCACTCTCTCTCGACTGCGCCATTGGGAAAACGGTGTATGACTTTTTGTTTCAACTTGCCGTCACAAAGTTGAAATATTATTCCTCTTCCGGAACTTGCGCCCAAATCTATTGCAAGTACCCTTACGATATTTGCCATAATTACCATCCGTTAAAGTTGTCGTCAATCTCCTTGACTTGTATATCGTCTATAGGATTTATCTTTGCCACAGACTTTGCAAGCAAAACCGAACGAGCGGAATAATCGCTTACTTCCAATCTATCAAAGGCTTTTAGCGTATTCTTTCCTATCGTAATAATACACTCGTTGTCAATGACCGTCACCGGACAAGATGTCGTCAAAGTATCGGCAATCAAATCATAATCTCCTATTGCAGAATACGGCAATCTCTTTACGTCTTTGAGCATAATGTAACTCTCCGGTATCAACCTTGCGTCAAATTCTACGTTTGCCATAGCAAATCCCATTATTGCAGACGGCATTGAAACGAATATACTTTGCGCCTCGGGAGTTTTGTCAAAAATTTTCAATATCAAATCAAGATACTTGCAAGGTTTATTTGTCGACACTTTGCCGTCTTGGTACTTCACTATATCTTCTGCCGACAAATCAAGCGGGCTGTCACAATCGGCATTGAACAACACGCCGTCACCGTCTCTAATCGCAAGAGTTCCCCATCCGCTACCGACAAGTTGACCTTTGTAAGCCCTCTTTATAAATGATGTCAATTCTTCTCGTTTTGCAACGTCGCCGTTGCTGATTTGTCCCACTTGATATTGAGTGCATTTCAAAGATATCTTGTCTTTTATATACTTTGCTCCGCCAAGCGTTTGCGCATTGAAAAGCGACCTGCAAAGATAATCAAGCGTCTCATATAATGCAAGCGCTTTTTGCATATCGCCTCCGCCAACCGTTGCGCCGTGATTGTCCATCATAACAGTACGGTATCCGTCCTTGAATCCCTGCATTACAATGTCGCCGAGTTTAAGTGACCCGGGAAGCGCGTATATTGATCCTGCAATCTTACCGAGTTTTTCCTCATACACTCTTGCGCAAGTAGAATCGGGAGCAACTCGCATACAAGCATACGCTACCGCTGCAGGAGCGTGAGCGTGTACGATAGCCTTTATATCCTTGCACTCTCTGTAAATATTGGAGTGAAAAGGTAATTCCATTGACGGCGCGTGCTTGCCAATGCAATTTCCGTCCGGAAGCACTTCTACAATGTCGTCTATAGTCAAAGTTCCCTTGTCTATACTGCTCGGGGTAATAAAAATATGCCCTCTCTCGTCCATTGCAGATATATTCCCTCCCGAAGTCGTCGTCAAAGAGTTTGAATATACTCTGTTCATTGCCAACAAAACTTGTTCTTTAGTCGACAGCGTCTTTATGTCCATATGTTCTCCTATACTGAAAAAACCTGTTAAAATTAAATTTGCGAAATTCATATACCCGATGACAAGCACAAAAAGCGTAGTTTTGAAAATAAAATCGTCAACGACCAAGCGACGTGCTTTGGTTTGAATTTTGCGCGCAGATTTTACAGTCGTTCTATATGCGTCAATAAAATCTGCGTCTAGATTTCAGTCAAATGACACGCTTGGGCACGCTTTTTCGGGTGAAGTTATTGGGTGTTACTTATATAGCGCTCCGTAATTTGCGCAAGCCCTGTAATCAGCGCTTTCTTTGTCCTCTGTGCCAAATGCAGTCCAAGCGTGAGGACGGAAAATCTTGTCTTCATCGACATTGTGCATACTGACAGGTATTCTCAACATTGACGCAAGCGTGATTATATCCGCGCCGATATGTCCGTAGGTAAACGCGCCGTGATTTGCGCCCCAATTTGCCATCACGCTGTATACGTCCTTGAATGCGCCTTTGCCGGTAAGGCGAGGAGCAAACCAAGTACTTGGCCAAGTCGGATCGGTTCTGTCCCAAAGTGTCTTTTGCACTTCGTCAGGCACTACTGCCGTGTATCCTTCGGCAATCTGTATCACAGGTCCGAGACCGTCTACCATATTCATTCTCATCATTGTCACAGGTATTTCCGCTTCCGTCTTGAAGTGAGAACTAAAGCCGCCTCCTCTAAAATACCCTAGGTTGGCTTGACACCAGTCTGTCTTGGACATACACGCATCAATATCTTTCTTATTCATCTCCCACCAAGGCTTGATTACACTTTCACCTTTTTCATTCTTTGACATAGCCGTGCCGTCAAGCGCCGCCGCGCCGCTGTTGATAAGATGCATAAATCCGTCCTTTGCTCTGCCTGTAGGCGTCCACCCCGTCACTCGCTTTATTGCTTCAGGTGACCAGAACGTACGAACGTCTGCAAATATACTTGCCTGATAACTCAAAAGTTTTTCAAATAGCATACTCATACCGTTGAGCGTATCGTTTTCCGTAGCCAATATTAAAGGCTCTTTCTTACCGTTCCAATCAAACGATGTGTTGAGAATGGATTCGCTGAAATCTGCGTTGGGCAGCCAATCCGTCCACATACGCTGTCCTTGAAAGCCGCCGAGTATCGCATTGCGTCCAAGCGCCTCTTCGTGCCGACCGATTTCGTTTAGTTTAGGATTGCCAATCATTATATCTTTGATTGCCAAAGTCATTTTTGCGATAAACTCCCACTGCTTATCTTTTTCTTCTCTCGTCTTAGGGTTTGCGTTGGTGTCAATTCCCTCTTTGCAATTTGCCTTGATCCAAGCGAGTTCTTTCTCATATTCTTTTTTATCGTATATGCCGAGAGTAATACGGCGGTTTATCTCCGACATATCCACCCATTCCGCTCTAATTCCGAAATACTTCTGCATAAGATTGCCGTCCAAGAAAGATCCGCCTATACCCATCGAAACGCTTCCGAGCCCGACGTACGCCTTATTGCGCATACTACCCACTGCGATTGAGGCTTTTGCAAAACGCAAAATCTTTTCCGCTACGTCGGGAGTAATATTTTCATCGTCCTTATCCTGTACGTCTCTGCCATAAATAGCAAACGCCGGCAAGCCTCTTTGCGCGTGTATCGCCATTGCCGCGGCAAGATATACCGCACCCGGGCGCTCTGTGGCGTTGAGCCCCCATACCGCCTTGACAGTTGATGGGTCAAGATCGATAGTCTCGGAGCCATAACACCAACACGGAGTCACACTCAACGTGCCCACTACGTTTTGCGTATCAAAAAATTCTTTGCACTTTGCCGCCTCTGCGCCTCCGCCTATCGTTCCGTCATATACTACGACGCGTACCGGCGTACCGTCAGTATAAAAAAGATTGCTTTCAATAAGTTTTTTAGCAGATTGAGCCATACGGCGGGTCTGATCTTCAAGACTTTCCCTTATACCGCCCCATCTGCCGTCAATAATCGGTCTTATGCCAATCGTAGGTTGCATATAGTTCTCCTTTTTCTTACAGACTGATATTTTAATTTGCGTCTGCAATATATACTCTAAATCTATTTTAATATATCGCAACGGAAAAATCTATACTTTTTCCAAAATTTGTATAAATATTTTTTACCATAAATCTAATCAATAACTACGTAAATGCAAGAAATGGTAATAGTGAAATTTGAATAAGAAAATAAGCAAGACTGGAACTGTCTTGCTTATATTGGAGCAGGTGACGGGAATCGGACCCGCGCTGACGGCTTGGGAAGCCGTAGTTCTACCATTGAACTACACCTGCATTATCCATATTATATATTATAATATATTATCAAGTCAATATAATCTTATGATTTAATATACTACGGTTTTCTATTTGGTTTTCTTTTTACACTCAACAGTCTGACAAAATCATTAAACAACGTAGTGTCTGTCGGCTCAAACATTATCCATTTCCCATCGTGGTATGTATGCGTATTGTCGTATATTTCTTGAACTTCTTTTGAGTAATTTTCTTTCTCGACTTCAAACTTAGATCTCTCGTCTTTACCAAAGACAATCATAAAACCTATGCAATTTTCCCTCGCATATAATGAGCAAAGAGTTTTACTTCCCCGACGGTATTTGTATTCGTATTTCCACGCTTTACCGCCTTGATTCCACAAACAATCCATATCATAATTTCCGTCGATTAAAGCGCATAATTTATTCCATACATCATATAGAGATTTGCCAATTAAAGCCGTTAACTCGTCTGTGTTAGGTATTTTTTCCATATCTCTCCTTATTCGTTAGCAGGTATTTCTTCCAAAATGCCGTAGGTGTTTTTGTAAGGTACTATAGTTATAGTTTTCTTTTGCTGCAAGTATTTCGCTTCCTTATGCGTAAACCAAGACCGCGCCCATTTCTCTCTCATTACGCCGTTCTCATCTTGGTACTTAACCTTAACGTAGCAGACAATCCATTTTACGACTTTAGTTACTTCTCCCTGCGTAATACAATAATTTATGAGACTGTCTTCCAAATATTTCAATATTTTTGCATTCAATCGGTTTCTATAAACGACGCGATAGAAAAACAAATAGGCAGATATGCTGAATAGCCCCGAAAAAATGCAAGCAAGCGTTAAATAGATTTGACTAAATTTTTGCCAATATGCTATGCCCGCCAACGTACCGTAAGCGCTAGATCCGTCAGTAGGATCTATTACTATTTTAACTTTGTCACCAATATGTTCAACTGCATATTGTTTTTGCGAAAACTGACCAGCTATACCAGAATATTCTTTACCATCTGGCGCAACGTACGAATAAATACACTCCCACGCTCGTTCAGTTCTGTGAGGATCATCCGGACGTGTATCTATTTCCCTAATATCTACAATTTCAGCCTCAACCTCAATGCCGTTTTGCAACATTTTTTTATCGTTATGATTACTATAACAAAATATCCAAA